>CAJCHX010000407.1 GCA_903970215.1 Acidobacteriaceae bacterium | reverse complement strand
CAGCACCGCGGTGTGCAGCAGCCAGGACAGCGGAACGGTGATCGCCGACGTCACCACCACGATCGCCACGGTGTTGCCGGAGAACAGGTGCCAACCGAAGATGTTGCGCACCACGATGTCCAGCGCCATGACGTGGATCATGTAGTACTCGTAGCTGATCTCGCCGAGCCACACCAGCGGCATGCTCGCGAGGACCCGTGCGGCGAGTCCGCGTCCGGAGGCGAACGCCGCGGCGGCCACCACGGCGCTACCGAATGCCGCCTCCAGTCCCAGCTTCAGCACGCCTTGCAGCGGGCTCGGCCGGGCGAGGTCGATCGGGCCGACCAGTGGCGTCAGGAGCAGCGCGTAGATCCCGGCGGCCGCCACGACGCAGCCCCACACCGCGGCAGGCGGGATGCGTGCACCGACCGGTACCAGCGCCAACGCCATGCCGGCCGCAAGACACACCACATACGTCGGCGGCCACACCCGGCTGGTCTCGTTCAGCAGGTGAGTCCCGCAGGTGAGCGCCACCCAGCCCAGCGATCCAGCGCCGATCACCGCCAGCATCGACAACGCTCGCGACACCCGGAAACCGTTGCGGCTCAATCGCATCAGTAACCAGCCGAGCAGTGGCAGCGCGAGGTAGAAGGCCACCTCGACGCACATACTCCAGGTCTGGGTCAGGCCCGCCTTCACGTGGCCGGGCCCGTATTCCTGGATGAACAGCATGTGCCGCAGGTAGCCGCCGTAGCCGCGGCCCGAGCTGTTCGGGTCCGAGCGCACGGTGTAGATCAGGTAGACGACGGTGATCACCGTCCAGTACGTCGGGAGTACGCGCCACGCCCGGTGTTCGAGATAGCGCCGCACCGACGGACCGTCGGCATGTGGGCTTCGCGCGGCTGCGACCCATGGCCGGAACAGCAGGTACCCGGACAGTACGAAGAAGAACGGAACCGCAACCTCGAGCCGCGCGAATGCGGAGCCCCGCGCGTCGGGGGTGAAGTCGCCGGCCCAGAACGCGGCGTGGTTCACGCATACCGCCAGCGCACCCACCGCGCGCATCCCCGTGAGCGCGTCGATCCGCGACGCCTGAAGCGACCGTCCCGGCGTCCCCGATGGGCGCGGGCGCACGAACAGGGCCGGACTCACTCGGTGAACGATAGCGTGCCGCAGTTCCGCCTCACTTCTGCGGCGTCTCGATCAGGTGGTCGCCGTCAAATCTTGATCGCCGGCATCAACCGGGTGAGGTTCCACAGCCGGTTCCGCCGCGCCGATAGACACGAGATCGCGAACGCCACAGCCCAGATCCCGAACAGCACGATGATCGCCTGCCACAGCCGGAAGTCGATCCCACCCAAGACCAGTTGCCGCAGCCCGTTGACGCCGAAGGTCATCGGGTCGTAGTCGTGCAGCACTTGGAACGGTTTCGACGTGGTCTCCACCGGGTACATGCCGCCGGAGCTCACCAGCTGCAACATCAGTAACGCCATGATCAGCACGCGTCCCACGGCCGCGCCGACGAGGGCGTTGATCGCCTGTGTCGCGGCCACGAAGGTCAGCGAGATCAGGACCATGAAGGCCAGCATCGCGGCGGGATGCACGACATGCAGCCCGAGCGCGAAGCGCACCACGCAGTACAGGATCACGGCCTGGAAGACCGCGATCACCGCGGCGGGCAGGTAGCTGGCGAGGACCACCCGGAACGCGAGCACCTCGGCGGCGATGGCGCGGTTCTGCAAGGGGCGCAGCACCATCCACAGGACCAGCGCGCCGAAGAACAGCGCCAATGTCAGGAAGAACGGAGCCATGCCGGTCCCGAAGTTGGCGGCCGCGTTCTCATGCGAGGCATCCAGCTGCACCGGACCGCCGATGGTGTCCGCGATCGCGTCCTTCTGCTGGGGCGACCAGTCGGGCACTGCGTTCGCGCCCTGCGCGAGTCTGGTGGCCAGCTCCGTCGAACCCGCTTTCAGCCGGCTCGACCCCGATTTCAGCTGCGATGTGCCTGATTTCAGCTGGTGCGCCCCGGTGTCGAGCGCGACGACGCCACTTGCCAGCTGCGCGTTCCCGGCGGCGAGCTGCTGGGCGCCGTCGCGCAGCTGGGTCAGCCTGGCGGTGAGCTGCGTGCCAGTCGTACCCACCTTGTCGAGCACGGTCTGGACTGGGCTGCCCGGCGTGCGTAGCGCAGTCGTCAACGCGATGGCGCCGGTCTGTGCGTCCGCGATCTGCTGCCGGATGGTGGGTGTGAACTGATGCTGTTGGAGCTGCGCCTGCAGGCCGCGCAGGTTGGCTGCGGCGCTTCGTGCCACCGGGTCGGTGCTCCCGGACAACTGCCGGATCACCGACGCGAGCACCGTGGCCGTCGTGTCCTGCGCCGACGCGAGCGCGCCCATCTGGTCCGCGGCCTGCGCGATCGCCGTCGCCCCCTGCTGGAGCTGTGCGGTGTTGCCGCCCAGCAGTGCGAGCGCCTTCGTCACCGACAGCAGGGGATCCGTCGCCTGATCGATCCCGTCTGAGAGCTGCTTCGCTCCCGCGGCGAGCTGTGCCGAGCCCGAACGAGCCGTGTCCAGCCCGGACGCGAGCTGCCCCGCGCCGTCGTCGGCCTGGCCCAAGCCGGTGTCGAGCTGCCCCGCCCCGTCGGCGAGCTGCTTGGCGCCATCGGCCGCCTGCTTGATCCCGCTGCCCGCCGAGACCACCACGGACAGAACCTGATTGACGGCCTGCCCGGAGATCCGCGTCGAGACGGCGTTGAGCACCTGGGTCATCGCGGTGCGCCCGATGGTCGACGATACGTAGTTGTTGGCGTCGTTGTACACCGCGATCAGGTCGGCCTTCTTGGGCTTCCCGGTCATCGGTGACGCGATCGCCTCGCTGAAATCGGGCGGCAGCTCGAGCATGAAGTAGTACTTGCCGGCTTTGACGCCGCTGCGGGCCTGCGCGTCGTCGACGACGTGCCAGTCCAGGCTCCCGTCGGCCGCGAGCCCTTTGACGACGTCGGCGCCGGCGTCCACCTTCTGCCCGGCCACCACCGTGCCGCGGTCTGCGTCCACCAGCGCGACCGGCATCTTGTTCACGTTCCCGAACGGGTCCCAGAACGCCCACAGGTACAGCGCGCCGTACACCAGCGGGAGCAGCATGAGCACGATGATCGCCGCGCGGGTCATGCGGCTTCGGCCGAAACGCTTTATCTCCGAGCCGAATGCGAGTCCAGCGAGCATCGTCAGTCCCTCCCGGTCAGGATGCGGCGGTCGTGCAGGTGGTGCTGGGGCGCGCTTGCGCCCAGCGGATTGGTGACGCCGACGACCACCGTGAACCGGCGGGCGATCGCTCCGAGGCGGCGCACGGCGATGGCGCGGCCGGGGATGTCGCGGACCTGCTCGAGGTCGCCGACCACGAGGATCGGATGGTTCGACAGCAGCGCCAGGGTGATCCGGAGCAGGAAGAGGTCGAGGTCGGACAGCTCGACGATCAGGGTCTTCGGTGCCGGGACGTGGGCTTCGCCGAACACCTCGATAAGTTCCGCACGGCCGGCCTGGATCGGCACCGGCGAGTACCACGGCGCAAGCCAGCGGCGCTGCTCGGCGAGGACCGTCTCGACGGTCACCGTTTCGTCCAGATCGTCGATGCCCGCGAAGGCTGCGATCGCGCAGTGCCGGCGGATCGCGCTCGGTCGCGTGTCGCCCATCACGGTGACGGTGCCGCGACTCGGCTTGAGCCGTCCCGCCAGGGTGAGCAGCAGCGCGCCCTGTTCCGGGCCCGCGGGCATCTGGATCGCGTGGAAACCCCGCGTCAGTGTGAGGTCGATGCCCGCGAAGAGGGGACCGTGCTCGCCGTCGACCTCGAGGCCGACGGCGGTGATGACGGCCCTGTCCTCGTCGGCGGCGGGCGCAGGCGCGTCCTGTACATCCATATACGGGCTCTCCTCGGGCGGCGGGTCGGATGGAATCCTACGGGGCGGATGCTCGCGCGCGAGTGCCCAATCGTGACGTGGTGTCACGGTTCGGCGCAGGGCCGAGAGGCACCCCTGCGACTGCCAGTGCTGGTCCGTGACGTGGTGTCACGGTTCGGCACAGGATGTCGAGATGTCCGCAGACGCCGCGGGCGGGGAGCCTTCGAGGCTCCCCGCCCGGGGTGTGTCGGTGGCGTCCAGATCAGGCCGGCGTCGAGAACACGCCGCCGTCTAGAACGTGCTGGTGGCTAGAACGCGGCCTCGTCCAGCTCCATCGGGTCGTTGTCCAGGTTGGCGATGACATCCTTCGTGGCCGACAGCAGCGGCAGCATGTTCTTCGCGAAGAACGATGCCACGCCCACCTTGCCCTCGTAGAACGACTTGTCCGCCCCGGTCGCACCCGCGTCCAGCGCGGCCTGTGCGATCGCGGCCTGGTGCAGCAGGCGCCAGCCGACCAGCAGGTCGCCGAACGCCATCAGGAAGCGCACCGAGCCCAGCCCCACCTTGTAGAGCTCCTTGGGCTCGGACTGCGACGCGAGGGCGAAACCGGTCAGCGTCGCGGCCATGGCCTGCACGTCCTCGGTGGCCTTGGCCAGCAGAGCGACGTCGTCCTTCAGGCGCCCCGACGACTCGCCGTCGATGAACTTCTTGATCTCGCCCGCCACGTGGCCCAGCGCCGCGCCGCGGTCCTTGAGGATCTTGCGGAAGAAGAAGTCCTGCGCCTGGATGGCTGTGGTGCCCTCGTACAGCGAGTCGATCTTCGAGTCCCGGACGTACTGCTCGATCGGGTAGTCCTGGAGGAAGCCCGAGCCGCCGTACGTCTGCAGGGACTCCTGCCCGAGCAGCACGAACGCACGCTCCGAGCCGACGCCCTTGACGATGGGCAGCAGCAGGTCGTTGACCTTGAACGCCATCGCATCGTCGGCGCCCGAGACGATCGCCGCTGTGCGCGGGTCCTGATGCGCGGCCGTGTACAGGTAGACGGCGCGCAGTCCCTCGGCGTATGCCTTCTGCGTGAGCAGCGAGCGGCGCACGTCGGGGTGGTGCGTGATGGGGACGCGCGGGGCGGTCTTGTCCGACATCTGCAGCAGGTCGGCACCTTGGACGCGCTGCTTGGCGTAGTCGAGCGCGTTGAGGTAGCCGGTCGACAGGGTGCCGATCGCCTTGGTGCCGACCATCATGCGCGCGTGCTCGATCACCTTGAACATCTGCGCGATGCCCTTGATCTCCTCGCCCACCAGCCAGCCGCGGGCGGGGATGCCGTGGCCACCGAAGGTGAGCTCACAGGTGGTGGAGCCCTTGATGCCCATCTTGTGCTCGACGTTGGTGACGAAGACGCCGTTGCGCTCGCCCAACTCGCCGGTCTCGGGGTCGAAGATGAACTTCGGCACGAAGAACAGGCCCAGGCCCTTGGTGCCCGGCGCGCCGCCCTCGGGGCGGGCCAGCACCAGGTGGAAGGTGCTCTCGAACATGTCGTCGCTGGTGGCGGAGGTGATGAAGCGCTTCACGCCCTCGATGTGCCAGCTACCGTCGTCCTGCTTGATGGCCTTGGTGCGGCCCGCACCCACGTCGGACCCGGCGTCGGGCTCGGTGAGGACCATGGTGGCGGCCCAAGCGTGGTCGGCGGCCAGCTTGGCCCACTTCTTCTGCTCTTCGGTGCCCAGGTCGTAGAAGATCTGCGCGAAGCCGGGGCCTGCCGAGTACATGAAGACCGGCGGGTTGGCGCCCAGGAACATCTCCGCGATGCCCCAGTAGAGCGCGGGCGGGACGTCGGTACCGCCGAGCTCCTCCGACAGTCCGAGGTACGGCCAGCCGCCCTCGAAGAACTGCGCCTCGGACTTCTTGAACGCGGCGTTGATCGTGGCCTCGTGCGTCTCCGGATCGAAGACGGGCGGGTTGCGGTCCGCCTCGGCGAACGACTCCGCGATCGGACCCTCGGCCTGGCGCGCGGCCTCCCGGAGCATCTCCTTGGCGGTCTCGGTGTCGAGGTCGCCGTACGCGCCGGACTCCAGAACCTCACCGACGCCGAGGTCCTCGAACAGGTTGAATTCGAGGTCGCGGACATTGCTCTTGTAATGGCCCATCGGGCTGCTCCCACCTTCAGTCGGGCTGACTCTGGTTACCTGCCAGTAAGTTACCACTCGGTAATAAGGCTAGAATACCGCCTCACCTAGGCCGAAAACAAGTGGGAACAGGCAGGTCAGTCGTGTCGTCGGCGGGCGCGGAGGGCCAGATCGACGCCGGAACCATGATGTGCATCACTATTGCGCCACTCGACGTGTTCGACCACCATGTCGTTGGGCAATGCGGTCGACACCGCGGTAGCCCCGAACGTGTGCAGCCCGGGGTGCGAATCGAGTCGTTCGTGGACCGTGAGCACCAGTAGTCCGCCGGGGACGAGCGCCTCACACACCCGCGCGAGCGTGGCGTCGCGCGCGGCGGGGGCCGGGTGCAGGAATGCCCACACCACCAGATCGAACGGCGGATCCGGGACGGGGTCGAGGGTCACGTCGCCCAAGGTCCAGTGCAGCCGGGCGCGGACGGTGCGGGGCGCGCGCGACGCGATCGTCGCCGCCTTGTCGAGACCCACGCGCGAGAAGTCCCACGCCGTCACCGTCCAGGCGCGCGTTGCGAGGTAGAGCGCGTCGGCCCCCTCGCCGGCGCCGACGTCGAGCGCGCGCCCGGGTGGCAGCGCGGCGGTCTGCTCCACGACCCACTCGTTGGGCGCGGCGCCCCACACCAGATCGGTCGAACGGTAGCGGTCGTCCCAGTCGTCGGCGTCCATGTAGCCGCTCCGCGCGATCTCGCCGGGTTCGAACTGCTCACTCATGCCAGCGCTTCCTCGAGGTAGGCGACATCGTCGGCCAGCCCCTCCGCGGGGGTCTCCAGGATGATCGGAGCGCCCGCGGCCTTCGCGACATCGGCGAGCAGGTCGGGGTCGATGGTGCCGCTCGCCAGGTTGGCGTGCCGATCGCGGGCCGAGTCGAACTCGTCGCGGGAGTTGTTCAGGTGTACCAGGTCGATCCTTCCCGTGATCGCCAGCACGCGCTCGACGATGCCCATCAGATCCTCGCCGCCGGCCCACGCGTGACACGTGTCGAGACAGAAGCCTGCCCCCTGGTCTCCCACGGCGTCCCACAGCCGCGCGATGGCGTCGAGCCGGCGCGCGATGGACCCCTCACCCCCCGCGGTGTTCTCGATCAGGATCGGGACGGCGAACCCGCCCTTGTCCTCCTGCCGCGTGAACAGCTTGCGCCAGTTGTCGATTCCGGCGTCGAGGTCCTCGCCCGCGCGCAGGTGCCCGCCGTGCACCACGAGGCCGAACGCGCCGAGTTCGGCGGCCGCGTCGGCCTGTTGCTCCACGGCCTTGCGAGACGGCATGCGGAGCCGGTTGTTGAGGCTCGCGACATTGATCACGTAGGCGGAGTGCACGACCACGTCGATCGGCGAATCGCGGATCTCGGCCAGTTGCGGATGTGGCTCCGGCTTCTTCCAGCTCTGTGGGTCGGAGACGAACATCTGCATGACGTCGATCCCCAGACGCTCCGCGGTCTCGAGCGGTCGCGTGTCGTTGCGGACGTGTGCTCCGATGCGCATGGCTTCAGGGTATCCGCCGGTGTTCGGGCCCATCGACGCTCGAGGGCTACCGCCGGTACCCTCGCGGTGAACCCGACGACATGGATCGAGGCGCTGCGCGATGTCGGAACCCCAGTCTGTCCAGGTCGAACCCGCGCCGCACGTCTCGCCGCGGCGACGGTACGTGTTCCTGATCGTGGTGCTGGTGATCACGCTGGTGCTGCTCGCAGTCCCGTGGTGGACGCTGCTCTCCGCGGGTACGCAGTGGCCGGCGACGGTGGTGATAGCGGGCACCGGGGTGATGGTCGCCGTCTTCGTCGCGCTGCCGGTGGCGATGATGCTCGGCCACGGCCACCGAGCCGCGGACTGGGCGGCCGTGACCGGCGACGCGCTGTTGGGCGCGGTCTGGGTGCTGTTCGTGTGGTCGGTGCTGGGCCAGCTGCTGCGGCTGGTACTGCTCGCGGTCGGCGTGGCGGATCCGGCGCGTTCGCGGATCGTGGCGGCGGCCGTGGTGGTGGTCACGCTCGTCCTGCTGGCGTGGGGCTTCGTCGAGGCGAGGCGGGTGCCGCG
>CAJCHX010000406.1 GCA_903970215.1 Acidobacteriaceae bacterium | reverse complement strand
CAACGGAACTCCATGGGCGGTTGGGTGTCTTGCGAGGACAACCCGTACCTAACCGGGGAGTTCCGTTGCTCATCACACGACACGCCGACACATCCGAAACAGTTGCACCATCAGCAACAGCGCTAACTGCGCGGCATTGGGCCTAACCGAGGCCGAGCGCCTGCATCCGCCGTGCGTGATGGGTCTGGGCGATCTCGAAGAACTCGGCGATACCGGCCAGGTCGGCCGAACTCTCGAACAACAGCGCAGCCAACTCGTCGCGGGTCGCGAGCACCTCCTGCGCCTGGGTGATCGCCTCGGAGAGTAACCGCCGACCCCACAGGGTCAGCGGGGAGCGCAGCGCTGGATTCGCGACGACGGCCGAACGCACCTGCGGGACAACGAATTCGGAGTGTCCCGTATCGCTGAGTGTCTCGTCCACGACACCCGAGGCGACGGCCGGCAGAGCCGGCTGGATCTGGCGGTAGAAATCGGCGGCGAGCCCGTCCCCGATGTAGGCCTTCACCAGGGCTTCGTACCAGTTCCGGGGCGTGGTGCGCGCGTGATACCGAGACAGCACGGCCGCGTACGGCTCGGTGACGGCGACGATATCGAGGCCGCGTCGCTCGAGCTCGTGCTGCAACGTCTCGAAGTGCCGCATCTCGGCGGCGGCCATCGACGCGACGGCGATCCGGCCGCGCAGGTCGGGCGCGAGCTCCGCCTCCTTCGCCAGCCGCTCGAAGGCCAGGATCTCGCCGCTCGCCAGCACCGCGAACAACTGCGCCACACCCGGGTGTTCGGGGGCACCGTCCGGCCCTGCACCCGCGGTACCGATCGCCGTGCCGTCTCCGCGTCCCGAAACCATCCCCTGCTGCTCGCTCATGGTGCTCATGCTAGGGCGAGCCGCGCAGGCGGGTACACTAGATGTGCACGAGGGCGTTCGCGCCCCTGCAAGTAGAGAATGTGCGCGCACGTAGGCGCCGTAAGCCCCCGGATGCCCGGCTGCAGGACCATCAGTCCCGGTCGGCCCGCGAGCCCGGCCTGCGACGCCCCGCCGACCGACCACTGTCAGCGTAGGTGCGCGCGTGAAACGAGAACGCCGCGACATATCGCTGCCAGTGAAAGGCCCGAGACCATTCCCGAGACCACACCCACCCATACCGAACCCGCCGTCGACCCGGCGCTGCCCGACGTCACCGTGATCGCCGACGACCACCTGTCCCCCACGTTCGCCGAACTCGGCGTCGACCAGGGCATCGTGGACGCCCTCGCCGCCCGGGGAATCGAGCGCACCTTCGCGATCCAGGAACTCACGCTCCCGCTCGCGCTGTCCGGCAACGATCTGATCGGCCAGGCCCGGACGGGAATGGGCAAGACCTACGGCTTCGGCGTGCCGCTGCTCAACCGTCTCACCAAGGCCGCGGCCGAGGCGGGCCAGGAGGGCCTGCGCGCGCTGGACGGAACACCTCGCGCCCTCGTCATCGTGCCGACCCGCGAGCTGTGCATCCAGGTCACCGACGACCTCGAGCAGGCTGCGGCCGGCTTCGACGTCGCGACCACCAAAGGCCCACGCCCCATCTCCATCCTGTCGATCTACGGCGGCCGCCCGTACGAGGCACAGATCGACGGCCTGCGGAAGGGCGTCGACGTGGTCGTCGGCACGCCGGGTCGCCTGCTCGACCTGGCCAAGCAGGGCCACCTGATCCTCGGCAAGATCCAGATCCTCGTCCTCGACGAGGCCGACGAGATGCTCGACCTGGGCTTCCTGCCCGATATCGAGCGGATCCTCACGATGGTCCCGCAAGACCGCCAGACGATGCTGTTCTCGGCGACCATGCCCGGCCCGATCATCACGTTGGCGCGGACCTTCCTCCGCCAGCCGACCCACGTGCGCGCGGAGCACCACGACGACTCGGCGGTGCACGAGCGCACCACCCAGTTCGTCTACCGGGCGCACGCGATGGACAAGACCGAGCTGATCGCCAAGGTGCTGCAGGCCGAGGGCCGCGGCGCGACGATGATCTTCGCCCGGACCAAGCGCACCGCCCAGAAGGTCGCCGACGAGCTCGGCGAGCGCGGCTTCAAGGTCGGAGCCGTGCACGGCGACCTCGGGCAGGTCGCCCGCGAGAAGGCGCTGGGTCGCTTCCGCGACGGCACCATCGACGTGCTGGTGGCCACCGACGTGGCAGCGCGCGGCATCGACATCGACGACGTGACCCACGTGATCAACTACCAGTGCCCGGAGGACGACAAGACCTACGTGCACCGGATCGGCCGTACCGGCCGGGCGGGCAAGGAGGGCATCGCCGTCACCCTGGTCGACTGGCGTGACGTGCAGCGCTGGAAGCTGATCAACACGGCGCTCGGCCTGGACTTCCCGTCGCCCGAGGAGATCTACTCCTCCTCCCCCGAGCTGTACAG
>CAJCHX010000405.1 GCA_903970215.1 Acidobacteriaceae bacterium | reverse complement strand
ACGGCTTCATCGCGCGCACGGAGATGCCCGCGAGCGACGTCGCCATCGTCACGACCAACCAGCCCGGTTGGTTCGCGGCGAAGGAGGCCCAGACGCGCGCGTGGCTCAACTCGCGGCTGAAGAAGCGATACGCGGTCCCCTTCGGAAGGACGCCCCCGCCGCTGGTCGCGGAGGGGACGTTGCCACCTGGGGTCGTCCTTGCGGGAACACCTGCCCTCGGCTCGATGGCGATCGTCCTCGCGATCGTCGCCGGGGGTGCCCTCGGGACGGCTGCTTTCGAGTGTTCGCAAGACGGCGGGCAGACGTGGACGTTCGCGAGCGCGCTGGCGAGCTCGGGGACGAGCCCGCCGCCGGCTACGATCGCAGGGGCCGCGACGTTCGCGTCCCCGAGCTCGCTCGTCGTGCAGGTCACGGCGGGCGGAACGCTCGGGACGGCGCAATTCCAGTGGGCGACCGGAAGTGGATGGGCGATCGGGACCGTGCTCGCCGCGACGGGCACCACCCCGCCCGCGGCGACCGTCGCCGGCGCGAGTTCGTTGGCTCTCCCCGGCGACCTCGAGATCCAGATCACCGGCGCGGGCGCGCTCGGGACTGCGGCGTTCCGCTGGTCTGCAAACGGCGGCTCGACCTGGTCGAGCGGCGTGACGGCCGCCTCGGTGCCGCTCCCCGGCACCGGGCTGACGGTGACGTTCCCGCCCGGCGTCTACGCGACCGACAACGTGTACGTGGGGCAGGGGATCGCGACGTCATCGAGCGTCGCTCTTCCGGGCACGGGCCTAGTCGCGCAGTTCTCCGCGGGCACGTACGCGACCGACAACGTTTTCAGCGCGGACCCGCCGGTGCCAGAAGCGGTGCTCGGGTGGATGACGGCGATCCTCACCCCCGCCGTCTACCGGAAACGAGGCGTCGACCCGACGGATCCACAGCTCGAGCTCGCGGAGAAGGACCGCGATCGCGCGCTCGCGGAGGTGAAGGAAGCGGCCGACTCCGACGTTGGTCTCTTCGAGCTCCCGCTGCTCGAGCCTGAGGGCGCGTCCGCGGTCAGCGCGGGCGGGCCGCTCTTCTACACAGAGAATTCGCCGTACGTCTCGGCGGACCTGCAGGAGCTCATCGGCCGCGCCGAAGACGGGTGCTACCGATGAGCGCCGGCGACGTCGCAGTCGACGCGATGATCGAACACCTCAGGGGGCTGCAGAAGCTCCCCGAGGACGTCGTGCGCGAGGCGGCCGAGGGCGTCCTCGCCGCGGCGAAGAAGCGCGCGGCAGCGGGGACGACGGCAGACGGCGAGCCGTGGCCTGCGAAGAAGGACGGCGGGCGCGCGCTCGAGCACGCGCCCGATCGCCTGAGCGTCAGAATCCTCGGGCGCGCGACCGTGCTCGTCCTGAAGGGCGTCGAGGTCGTCCACAACCGCGGGACCAAGCGCATGCCGAAGCGGCAGATCCTGCCCGACGCCGGCGGCGGCATTCCGAAGGACGTCGCCGACGTCGTGCGGAAGACGGCGGGCCGCGTCTTCGCGCGCGCGATGGGAGGCGGGTGATGGCAGAGACCTCCTCGATCCTCGCGCTCGAAGCCGGCATCCGCGCGTTCTTCGCGAAGCAGAACCCCTCGGTTTCTGTCGGCGTGACGGGCTGGAAGGCGCGCTTCCAGCACCTGAACCAAGGGTCGCCGGTCGCGAATCGCGTGTGCCTGATCCCCGGCGACCCCAACGGTGCAGACGGCGCACTCACGCGCGGCCGCCAGACGAGCGCGAACCCCCGCAACCTCCTCGAGTGGGACCGCAAGGTCACCGTCAGCGTCTGGGCCTTCGACTCGGCGAATGCTGCAGACGACCGCGCGCAGATTGTGGCGCTCGAGAACCTGCTCGCGCAGACGCTGCAAGCGCTTCACCGCGCGGTCGACCCCGACACGGGCGCGCTCGTCGGCGTGGCCAACATCCACTGGGGCTCTATCCGGTGGACCGTCGACAACAAGGAAATGGGCGCGGGCCGTGAGGTGCTCGTCGACCTGATCTTGAAGTCGACCTTCTTCGATCTCCCGAACGGGGTCGCGTTCCCCGGTCAGACCCTCAACCGAACCCCCAGCACCTGAGGCTACATGCTTCCGAGCGCACCGATTACCAAGGGCAACGGCACCGTTGGCTCCGTCAAGCCGAGCACCACCGGCGTCCTCGCCATCATCGCGTTCTCGACCATCACGGGGCCGGGCGTCAACACGGCGGCCACGTACACGCGGCAGTCGGACGTCGTCGCAGCGCGCGGCGTGGGGCCGCTCGTGGACATGGGCGCCTACTACATGGCGACCGCGCAGAAGCCGTGCTTGCTCATCACGCCGAACTGCACGACGGCGGGCGCGTACGGGACGATCACGAAGACGGGCACCGGGACGTCTGCGATCACCGCAGGCGGAAGCTCGCCGAACGACGACTACCAGGTCATCGTGCAGTGGCTTAACGGGGGGACGATCGGTTCGGCCGGCATCACCTACCGCTACACGCTCGACGGCGGGAACAACTGGAGCGGGACGCTTTCGCTCGGCACGGCGACGACCCTCGGGCCCCTGAACGTCCCCGTCGTCGGTGCGTCGAGCGGCATCGAGTTCGCGCTCGGGTCGGGGACGATCGTGACGGGCGACTCGTTCGTCTGCTTCACGACGCGCCCGCAGATGCAGTCGAGCGACCTGATCGCAGCGCTCCAAGGGCTGCTCATCACGAAGGCGCCGTGGGACAACATCCTGATCGACGTCGACGCGACGCCCACGCTCGTCAACGACCTCGACTCGTGGATCACGAGCCTCGAGGCCTCGGGTCACTACGTTTTCGGGTGGATGAACACGCGGAAGAAGCTCTTCCCGCTCCCGACCGCGGAGAGCGAGGCGACGTTCTTCACCGCGATGAGCACGCTGCTCTCGAGCGTCGCGACCATCAACGTCGACGTCGGGTGCGACGGCGGCTACCTCGCGTCGCCGGTGACGGGGCTCGTGATGCCTCGCCCGGTCTCGCTCGCGGTCGCGACGCGGAAGATGAGCTACGGGCTCGGCGTCGACCCGGCGTTCACGGGGAACCCGCCGATCCCGGGGTTCGGGATCGATGACATCAACGGGAACCCGCTCTTCCACGACGAGCAGATCTACCCGGGGATCGACGCGCTCCGGCTGACGACGTTCCGGAGCCTGCCGGGGGACACGTCGGGGATCTACATCACGAACGCGAACATCCTATCGGCGCCGGGCTCGTCGTACGTCTACGACCAGCACGCGACGGTGATGAACGCGTGCTGCAACGTCGCGTTCGCGCAGCTCCGGACCGAGCTGTCGAAGGGCGTGCAGACGCAGCCGCCGGATCCGACGACGGGGGCGGAGTACATCCTCGAGACCGACGCGCAGTCGATCGAGGAGGTGGTCAATCCGCCGATGCAGGCTGCGGTCGCGGGACAGGCACAAGCCGCGCAGTTCGTGCTCTCGCGCACCGACAACCTCGCGGCGAACGGCGACGGCCCCGCGTCGGTCACTGCGGACTTGGAGGTCGTCTACCTCAAGTACATCAAGCAGATCAACACGACGGCGATTCCCGTGTCTGCAATCGAGACGATCACGGTCGCGGCCTGATTCGAGACGACCCGGCAACCGGGCAATTGAAGGAGACAGGGTGTCATGCCGGACAGGGTTCGAGTCAACAAGACGATCTTCTCGTGGACCTCGACGGTCTTCAAGTTCGACAACCAGCCGTGGACGGGCGTACCGGCGACCGACTTCGAGCTGAAGCGAGAGCGAAAGATCGTCTACGCCGCCCGCCAGGACGGGCTCCCCCTCGGTATCACCGCCGGCAAGTTCAGCGTCGAAGCCTTCAGCATGAAGATGCTGATCGACTCGTACGACGCGCTCACCGACTACCTCACGGTCAAGGGCCTTGGGTCATACGGCGACCCGCCCTTCTCGTGGATCTGCCAGGCAACGGAGCCGATCACCGAGGGGATGCTGCCGATCACGGCGAGCAGTCCGTATACGTGGATCGTCGGAGAGAAGGAGTCGCGCGAGGAGGGCGTCGACGAGGCTGTCGTCGAGGTCACCCTTGCGTCGCTGACCATGACCAAGAACGGAAAGCAGCTCTGGAGCGCGCTCCGGGGCCTGGGATCGGTGTGACCATGAGCCATCAAGAGACGCCGTCGCCGGCGACGGCCGCAACGGATGCGAAACGAAAGCGCCTCCAGGAGCTGAGGGAGAAGCAAGCCGAGCGCGCGTTGAAGCAAGAGCAAGAGGCGCTCGACCGCGAGCTCGTCGAGGCGGAGCTCGAGGAGAAGTACCTCTCGTTCGGACAGCGCGGCGTTCACTTCGAGATCATCGGGTCGCCCGATGGCTTCGTCGTCGTGAAGCTCGGCGACTGGCTTCCGTACAAGAAGTTTCTCCTCGGCAAGCGGGTGAACGACGCGCCGATCCCTGAAGACGTCGTCGCGTTTGCGCTGGCGAACCTCGTCTACCCCGAGCGCGACAAGGCGGTCGCCATCTTCGACCGCTACGGGGGCGTCGCGACTCGGTGTGCAAACGCGCTTGTGGCGATGCACCAAGGGGAGGCAGCTGAGCGGCGGGGAAAATAACGGCTCTGTACCAGCGAGCCACGAGCGACTCGTGGTTCGCCGCCGAGTGCCTTCTCGCGCTTCTGCGTGGCTCGGACTGGGTAGCGGAGACGGAGGCGGACAGGGAGATGCAACGCAGCGAGCTCATGGTGGGCGCGCTGCTTTTCCTTCGAGGTAAGGGCGATGCCGGGTGACGCGAAAGACGCGGAAGCGACATTTACCCTCAACCTCGATGGGAACATCGGGGCGAAGTCCAAAGAGGACATCGAGGCCCTCGAGGAGCTCCGCGAGCGCATCGCGAAGAGCACCGAGGCGATCCGGGAAGCCAGCGCGGCGAACCGGTCGCTTCGCGGGACGAGCTCGCAAGTCACCGACGCGCGCGCGAAGCTGAAGGCGCTCCTCGACTCGGAGAGGGACGCGGTCTCCCGCGCGAACGTCGAGCTCCTCAAGCAGGGCACGACGTACGAGCGCCTCACGAAGGACGCAAAGGCGCTCGCGGCTGCGCGCGCGAAGGTCCCGGCGATGCCCGCGGCGCCGGCCGCCCCGGTTGCGGCCGCCGACCCGCTGGCGAAGATGAAGGAGCGGTTCGACAACACGCAGACGACGTCGGATTCGAGGGGCATCTCGCTCGGCGGTGCGGCGAAGATGGCGGGGCTCGGCGTCGTCGCGCTGACCGGTGCGGTCGTCGCCGGCGTCGGTGCGCTCGCGAAGTGGACCGTCGGCGCGGCCGACGCCGCGCGCTCGATGCAGATCATGCGGCTCGCGGCGACCGGAAACGCGGAGAGCGCGCGGAACCTCGGAACCCAGGTCGACGACCTCGCGACGAAGATCTCCACGCCGAAGGAGGAGATCAACAAGCTCGCTGTGGAGCTCGCGCGCACGCGCCTCACGGGCCCGGCGATCGTGGACACCCTCAACGCCGTCGGTCGCGCGAGCGATGCGATGGGCGACGACGTCGGGCGCGCGATCCAGGACGTGATCACGCGCGGGCAGATGTGGAATCGCTTCCAGCTCAACCCGCTCGAGCTGCAGGGCAAGGGGGTGGGCTTCAACGACGTCGCCGGCGAGCTCGCGGCGAACCTGAAGATCGGCGTCGCGCAGGCGAAGCAGGCCCTTATGCAGGGCACGGTCACCGTCGACCAGGGCGCCAAGGCGATGCGCCAGGCCGTGGAGAAGCGCTTCGGCGAGGTGAACGCCGCAAAGCTCATCTCCGTCGACGGGATCGTCAAGACGCTGCACGAGAACCTGCAGGGCCTCGCGAAGAACGTCCACATCGAGGCGGTGCTCAAGCCGGTCTCCGAGCTCGTGGGCATGTTCTCGCAATCGACCGTCGTAGGGCGCGCGCTCGCGGACATCGTCGAACGCAGCTTCGGAACGCTCGGCTCGACGCTACAAGCGTCGCTGCCTGCGCTGAAGGGTTTCGTGAAGCAGGGGGTCATTGCCGGTCTGCAGATCGGAATCGCCTTCCTGCAGGTGCGCAACGTCCTGCGCGATCTCGACAACCAATTCGGGATCATCAAGGGGACGCTCGAGGAGATCGGCAAGCTGAAAGACGCGGTCTTCGGGAAGACCGAAGAACGGAACGTCCAAGCGCCGGGGACGCTACAGAACAACGGCTTCGGGCAGTTCGCATTCAAGAGCGCCCGCGACGACGCGCAGCTCCGCGTGCAGGGCATGCAGGCCGCCGATGGGCTCGCGGCGGGGATCAAGGCGGGCACTCCCTCGGTGGGAGCTGCGTCCGAGCAGCTTGCGGACTCGGTGAAGACGCAGTTCGCCGACAAGATGCAGATCCACTCACCTTCGAAGGTCTTCGCCGGCTACGGCGAGGACACCGCGGAGGGGTTCGAGCAGGGGGTGCGACGTGGCGCGCCTTCCGCGGCCGACGCGACGAGCGGGCTCGCAGGCGCGCCGGACGGGGGCGCAACGGCGTCGGGTGGAGGCGCGAGCTCGGCGGGCGGCGCCGTCGTCGTGAACGTGAACCTCGGAGGGATCAAGGTCACGGCCGCCGCGGCGCAAGCGAAGGAGATCCAGGCGAAGGTTTCGACGCCGTCGTTCCTCGCGGAGATGACGAAGGCCGTCGTGGACGTGCTGAAGGGCGCCGGGATTCCGACGCAGACGGTGCCGTCGCCATGAGCAACGCCCCGAGCACCACCGGCGTCATCGAGCTCGACGCGCAGTTTCCGGATCAGGACTTCATCCTGATCAACGGCGAGGAGTTCCCCGCGAAGGCCGTTGCGGACACCACGCAGTGGCCAGGCGGAAGCATGTCCGGAAGCACGCGCCGCGGCCGCGCGATCGTTCAAAACGTGACGTCGCCCCGCGGCTGGGACGAGCGCAAGGGGTACGCGATCACGGGGGCAACGCTGATCCCGACCGGGAACCCGCTCGCGGACTTCTCGATCCGCTTCGAATTCTGGGACCCGGCGGATATGCCGCCTTGGTACAGCTTCGCGGCGAAGTACTTCGACGAGAGCGTCCGTTTCGACCCAGGCACGCAGACGCCGCGCGCGCTCGGGATCTTTCACCCGGTGCTCGCGGCGCCCCCGATCCGCATCACCCAGGTCGTCGTCACGAACGCGACCGGGATCGAGAAGGACGACACGGGCCTCCACTTCTGCGAGGTCAGCTTCAAGCGCTATCGGAAGCTGAAGCAGGCGCAGGCCGCGCCCGCGGCCGCGATTCCGGCCGCCGCGTCGTCGCAGCCGACTGCGCAGGACGCGGCGGACCTCGAGATACAGCAGCTCATGAAACAGTACGGGCTCCTCGCGGGGCCGGTCCAATGACGGCCGCGACGTCTCCGACGACGGGAGCGACGCTCACCCCCGCCGGCGGCGCGGCGGTGCGCGTCGTTGGCGTGCGCATCCTGACGCCGTGGAAGGGGGTCTGGATCGCGGACCTCGATCTCGACCCCGGCGCCAGCGGCGCGCCGGTGCCGACGAGCGGGAAGGCGACCCTCGCCATCGGGAGCTCGACGACGCTCCAGGGCACGATCGACCCGAACGCGAACGGCCGCTTCGTGAGCTCCGTCGCCGTCCGCCTCATCGGCGGGGGAGGGGGCTGGGATCAGCTCGTCGCCGAGCAGGATCGCGCGAACGACGCCGGCGTGCAGTCGAGCGACGTCGAGCAGGAGATCGCCGCGCTCGTCGGGGAAACGGTCGTCGACAACGCGCCGATCGTGCTCGGCGTCCACTGGACGCGCGCGGCCGGCCCCGCGTCGCGCGTCTTCGAAGACCCGGACCGCGACTGGTACGTCGATCCGAGCGGCGTCACCCAGGTCGCCTCGAGGCCGAGCGCGAACCCGGACGCGAGCCTGCAGATCCTGAGCTACGACCCGCTCACGAGCCGCGTCGAGGTCTCGTGCGACGTGCTGGTGCTCCCGGGCACGACGCTGACGGACGCGCGCTTCGACGGGACGCTCACGGTCCGCAAGGTCGAGCAGACGTTCACGCGCGACGGCTCGCGCGCGACGTGCTGGTGCTCGAGCACGGCGATCGATCCGCTCCTCGCCCCCCTCGTCTCGCTCGTCCGCGAGCTCGCCGGCGTCGCCACGCTGCGCGCGATCCCATACCGCTACGTCTCCGCCGGCTCGAACGGCCGAATCAACCTCCAAGCGGTCGACAAGCCCCAGGGCCAGCCCGATCTCCAGCAAGTGACGATCTGGGCTGGCGCGCCCGGCGACACGGCGAAGATCGCGAACAGCACGAGCGTCCTCGTCGTCTTCGTCGAGGGGCAGAAGAGCCAGCCCGTCGTTCTCGGCTTCGACCGCACCCTGCCGCTCGAGCGCACCGTCGACGCGACGACGGCCGTCCATGTCGGCCCGAGCGCGACGAGCGTGGACCTCGCCGGCGGGGAGGGCGGGGCGCTCGTCCTGGCGACGCCGTACCAGCAACTGCTCACGGCGCTGCAGACGTTCGCTGCGTCGCTCGCGGCGCTGACCTCTCCTCCTCTCACCCCCGTGGGCGCCGCGGGCACCGCTCTCCAAACGGCGCTGCTCGCTCTCCCCGCGCCCGCGACGACGAAGGTTACCGCCCAATGAGCAACATCCCGCCCGTCCTGCCCCTCACGTACGCGGACCTCGTCGCGATCGACGATCTCGACCCGCTCGCGTCGGAGACGACGAGCGATCTGCAGACGCTTGCGCAGGACATCTACCACATCCTCGAGGAGGATCCCGGCTCCAACCTGGACGACCCCGAGCGCGGCGTCGGCGTGATCCGGCTCCTCTCCGGAGACACGTCTGTCCTGCAGACGCTCCCGCACACGATCGAGAGCGAGCTCCTGAAGGACGACCGCATCGACCAGGTGAACTGCACGATCGTCGCGGTCGCCGCCGGCGGGACGTTCAGCAACGGTGACGCCGCGCCCGAACAGGGCGGCTACGAGCTCCAGCTCCAGTACGTGCCGTCGGGATCGGTGCTCCCGCAGTCCCTCTCCTTCGCCGCGGGCCAAGGGGGGCTCGTCCCGCTGTCATGATCCCGTCGATCCAGGAGCTGCTCACCGCGCAGACCGCGGACGAGGTCTTCGCCGCGTTCGTTCAGGCGCTCGTCAACCTCGGGATCCCGGCGAACCTGTGGAGGTCGGGCGGCGTCGCGAGCACGATCTTGCGCGTCGTCGCGATCACGTACGCGGGGTTCTCGTCGCTCATCGTCGCGGCGCTCGCCGCTCAGTTCTTGCCGTACGCCACCGGGCAGTGGCTCTCGCTCCTCGCGTACTACGTCTACGGCGTCACGCGGATCCCGGCGACGTACGCCTCGACGCCGTGCACGCTGACGAACACCGGCGGCGGGATCTACACGTACGCGGCCGGGCAGTTCACGGTGAAGGACTCGACCACGGGGGTCACCTTCACCAACCAGGCGGGCTTCACGCTCCTCGCCGCGGGAGCGTCACCGACATCGATCGCGGTCACGTTCGTCGCGACGCTGCTCGGCTCGGCGGGCAACTCCGACCCCGGGAACATCGACACGCTCGTGACGTCCGCGCTCGGCGTGAGCGTCACGAACCCGGGGCCGGCGATCGGGATCGACGCGCAGAGCGACCCGGACCTCCGCACGACGTGCCTCAACGCGCTCGCGGCGCGCTCGGTGCGCGGGCCGCGAGGTAGCTACGCCTACGCGATCAAGATCGCGACGAACCCCGTCACCGGGGCGCCGGTCTTGATCAACCGTCTGCAGGTGCTCGCGCCGGGCGCGACGTACGTAAACGGCGTCGCCCCGACGCCCCCGACGCCAGGCGCGCCGGGGACCGTGACGATCTACGCGGCCTCGCCGTCGGGTGTCCCGAGCTCGAGCGACCTCGCCGGCGCTGGCGCCTCGATCGACCTCAACGCGCGGCCGCCGAACGTCACGGTGAACCTGATCGCGGCGACGGGAGTGCCGTACACGCGAAGCCTGACCGTGTGGGCCCAAGGCGCGGCCGGCGTGAGCTCCGCGGCGTTGCAGACGGCGGCCGCGTCCGCGGTAGCGACGTTCTTTTCGACGTACCCGATCGGAGGGCTCGCGACCGACAACCCAACCACGCCTCAGGGGCTCTTCGGGGCCGGGATCACCGCGGCGATCGGCGCCTCGAACCCGGCGATCTTCTTCGTCGAGGACAGCCTCAATCGCGGCAACGCGCCCCCCGATCTCGCGCTCGCGGACGGTGAGGTCGCGGTCGACAACATCACGATCGCCGTCCGCCTCACCCCGGCGACCTCGTCATGAGCGGCGTTCGAGGCTTCCGCGACATTTTCAAATCGTACACCCCGCGGTGGCTGCAGAACCGCTGGGATCCGACGTCCGGCGCGCTCCTGAACGCGGGCTACCGGATGCTCTACTCGATGATCTTCCCGCTCGACGTCGCCGTGCAGGCGATCGTCGAGGGGATGAAGGCGGCGTGGCCCGGCTCCGGCGGCACGCCGAGCGCGCTCCCCGTCGTCGGCTCGGGCCGCGGGATGATCCAGGGGGAGAACGAGAGCGACGACACGTTCATCGCGCGGCTCGTCCAATGGCTCTCGTCGTGGGATGAGGACGGCTCGTACCCCCACGAGCAGCTCGCGCGCGAGCTCCAGGCCTACCTCGGCACGTCGCCCACCGTTCGCGTCGTCGACCGGCAAGGGATGTGGACGTCGATCGACCCGAGCGGGAACGCGACGTTCGTGGAGGCGGCATGGGATTGGGACAGCGTCTCGAACCCGGAGCGCGCGGCCTACTGGAGCGACCTCTGGATCATCGTCTACCCGTGCGACTGGACGCAGGCGCCCACGATCCTTGCGCGGTCGACGGACAACACACACAGGACCGGCTTCGGGTTCGGCCATCTCGTCGACCGGCGGTCGGTCGACGAGATCCTTTCCATCATCGCCGCGCGAAAGGGCACGCACACGAGCGTGCGCGCGATCGTGTGGAGCTACGACTCGACGCTTTGCGTGCCGGGCGGCTCGAACAACCCAGACGGGACCTGGGGCGCGTTCTCGAAGATCTCCGGCGGCCCCTACGGCACGCGCGTAGCGGCGCGCAGCGCGAACGCCCGCTACTGGACCCCCACCACGCTCTGAGACCCAGACGAATGACGACCGACTACACCGGCAACCCCGACAACGACCCGTCGTTCATCACCGAACCCGACGACAGCGATGATTGGACAGCAGATATTCTCAACGCCCCGGCTGAGGCTCTCGCCGACTCGATCGCGCACCTGCGCCGGCTCGTGAACAGCGTCGGCGCGGCATGGGCCCACAACGTAGAAGAGTGGTCGGGCCCGAGCGTCGTCGGCAACGGGGCGCCTACGACGTCGACCGTCAACGTCGTGCTGCCGCCGAACGTACTCGGTGTTCCGTCTGCCAATCTCATCGTCAACGTTTCTGGCAACGAGGTCGGCTTTACGGATGGCGGCAGCGGAGGCGCGCTCCTTTGGAAGGTCGAGCTACCGGCCGGAGTGACGCTGAACCACCTCACATTCTACGGGTGGAACCTGGCCTACGCGGGCGGCGGCAGCTTCCAGATCATCAAGGAAAACGCAATCACCGGCGCGTGCACGAATCTAGGCAGCGCCGTGACGGTGCCGGCCGGGACACTCGACCATACGGGGGTGATCGTCCCTGCAACGGATCTCACCGAGGTGATTGACAGCGCATACCACTACTACGTGAGCCAGACGGTGGGCGCCGGCTCCGCCGCCTGGACTGGGGTCGTAGCGACGATTACGGAGAACGGCAGCTACGTCCCGCTGCGCGTGCCGCCCGTCTGGGATCCCGCGATGGGGCGGTGGCTCGTGGGCCTCACCGAGGGGGGCTCGAGCGGGATTCTGCAGTCCTTCGACGGGCACGCGTTCAGCGACTGGTCGGGCCCCCTCGTCGTCTCCAGCCACGGGTACGACGTGCTGGGCATCCTGCCGCGATCGACGGACGGGATCGTCCTCGTCGTCGCGTACGACCTCACCGCGAGCGCGGGCGTCACCTTCGTCATCAGTCCGACCGGCGCTCTCACGACGCACACGGCCTCGCCGTTCGTCGCGCGCGCGTCGAATAGCTGGAGCTCGGGCACGTGGCTTCCCACGCCGGCGGTGTGGGTCGCGTGGGCGGGGGGCTCGACGGTGGCGCCCTACTCGAGCCCGGACGGCACGACGTGGACGGCGGCCGCGTCGTGGGCGCCACCCGTGAGCGGCTTCGTCGTCCACAACCAGGCGTCCTTTGCGGCGACGTTCCTCGGGAGCTTCACGGCGTTCATCTTCCCCGCGGGCGTCGAGGGGACGAACCCGGTCGACCACTTCGCGTATTCGCTAGACGGCACGACGTGGGCCTTCGCGGCAATGCCAGCGGCAATGCCAAGCGGCGACGCGATCGTCGATGCTTGCTTCGACCCGACGACGAGCACGATCTACCTCGCGACGGGGACGACGACGCAAACGCGGATCTGGTCGACGCAGAGCTTCACCGGATGGTCGCCCTCGCCGATCGCGACGATCCCGCACCAGTGCTACGGGCTCGCGGCCGCGGGCGGCGCGCTGACCCTCTGGGCTCGCTTCGCGGGGCAGGGGCCGGCGCTGGGGAACATCTATCGACCCATCCGGAGCACGGACAACGGAGGGACGTGGAGCGCGCCGATCGGAACCGGGACGGCGACGGCGCCAGGCAACTACTTCAGCCTCGCGTCGAGCCCGGGCCAGGTCTTTTACAGCAACA
The DNA here is from genome assembly GCA_903970215.1 of Acidobacteriaceae bacterium. Taxonomy (GTDB): domain Bacteria; phylum Actinomycetota; class Actinomycetes; order Mycobacteriales; family Mycobacteriaceae; genus Tsukamurella. Next base: position 1,340 of record CAJCHX010000405.1, on the reverse strand, counting down.
GCACGGAGTACGTCTGCACGATCGGCGCGAACGCGCCCCCCACGGGAGTGGTGTGACATGGCAGGCAGCCCGTTCCCGTTTCCGAGCACGCTCAGCGACTGGCTGTCGTGGATCTTCGTCCGGATCCAGAACGCCGGGAGCCTCCTCCCGGGCGAGCCGAGGCTCAACTTCCTCGCTCCGTTCGTGGCGACCGACAACCCCTCGAACACCTCGACGGATATCTCGCTGTCGGTCGCCCCGGGCGTCCAGCCGGAGCCCGTGATCACGTACACGCCCGGCGGCACGGTCACGCTCCTCGCAGACACGACGTCGTGGAACGAATCCGAGTCGTCGGTCGCCGTCACCTACCAGTTCCCGGTGGACACGATCCCCGTCGAGCGCGTGATTGGGTGGAGCTCGCTGGTCGCGCCAACGGTCACGGCCCCCGCGGGCTGGGTCGTGCAGAACCCCGTCAACGGAGACACGACGCAAGCGAGCTACGTCTACGGCTCCGGAGCGATGAACCCGTTCCCAGGAGAGCGCTGGAAGTGGGTCGCGATCGTCGCACTGCAAAGGATCGTCGCGCAATGAAGCACCTTCTCGTCACCCTACTTGTGGCGCTCACCGCGGCCTGCCACGTGGAGCCGACTCCGTCGCCATCGCCGGAGGCCGTGCCTTCGAGCCGCATCATCATGGGCGCGCGCTCGAGCCCCCAGGGGGCGGGGTACCTCGCGATCAACGAAGCCGGCGTGCAGTCGGTTGTGTACGTCGCGCCCGGCCAGGTCGCGGGCAACCCGGGCTCCGGGCCCGGTGCGGTGGATGCGAGTGCCGGCGGCGGAGGTGGCGGCGGGTCAACGACCACGTACGTCGGGAGCTACTACTCGTTCCCGTTCCCCGATGCGGGCTACCAGTTCGCCCAGGCGACGAACGGGACGTACGGCGGCGCGCTCTTCGCCAACGACGGAACGCAGTGGCGGCCGTCGCTGGACTCCTATCTCGGTTACGTCCCTCCGACCGTGGACGCGGGCTCGTGGACGCACATGGGGGCGAGCAGCTCGCCGGCTGCGACCCTGATCGATGAACCGGGCGGGCTCCTCGCCACGTTCACGAACGACTCCGACGGCTTCTACCTCGCGGGCGTCACGCTCTCGTCGCAGTTTCAGATCGACATCGACTTCCAAGTTGTCTGGCCGGTCTTCGGGACGGGAAACGGCCTGTTTGGGCTCTTCTTCACGGCGACGACGGGGTCCCCGTCCGCCTCGACGCCAGGCAAACGGTTCAGCATCTACAACAACAGCAACTCGAACCTCGTTCTTCAGGTCCAGCAATTCGGCAGTGGATACGGCGGAGGAGCGGGAAGC
>CAJCHX010000404.1 GCA_903970215.1 Acidobacteriaceae bacterium | reverse complement strand
CGGCACCACCATGTCGTCGAGCAGGACACCGAAGTCCGGTTGATTCACGCCGAGCTGGGTCTGCACCGCCGGGGAGGTCAATCCGATCTTGCGCCCGGCTCGCGCAGCGCCCTGGCGAAGGCGGCGCGCGATGAGCGCGGACTGGACCAGGTACGCCGTTGCGACGTCGGAGGAGTCGATGACGTCGCGCACAGGCTGGCAGGGCACGCCGGTGCGCGCGGCGGTCGCCAGGCGGTCGACCACCTCCTCCAGGTCTGTGGAAAGCAACATGATCCTGTTCTAGACGCCGTGGCACCGGAGGCCGACACTTGGTCTCATGTCACGAGACCAGCAGCGGTCCAGCATGCTCGGCCGTGGGGTTCAGATCCTGCAGGCCTTCCGCCCACACGGCGGCACTCTGACCCTGTCCCGGCTCGTCGAGCGCACCGGCCTGCCGAAGGCTACGGTCCACCGGCTCGCGGAGGAGCTGGTGGAGTTGGGGCTGCTCGAACGCCAGGCCGTCGGATACCGACCGGGACTCGAGCTGTTCGAGTTGGGCGAACTCATCGCGGCCAAGGCCGACCTCCGCGAGGTCGCTCTACCGTTCCTGCAGGATCTGTACGAGGCGACACACGAGACGGTCCACCTGGGGATTCGAGACGGGCTGGATGTCGTCTACGCGGAGAAGATCCGTGGTCACGGCGGGGTCGACGTGCCGTCGCGTGTCGGGGGGCGGCTTCCGCTTTCCAGCACCGGCGTCGGGAAGGCGTTGCTCGCCTACGCCCCCCCGGACGTTGTCGAGAGTGTCTTCTCTCGCCCGTTGCGCTGTTTGACTATTCACTCAGTGGCCGACCCCGTGGCCCTTGGTGAGGAGCTCAAGGAGATACGCCGGACCGGTGTCGCGCGAGAGCACGAGGAGGCGGCCCTAGGCGTTGTCTGTGTCGCCGCTCCGGTGATTGTGAGCGGGGAAGCAGTTGCTGGTATCTCGGTTGCGATTCCGACCGATCGGGCCGGCGTCGCCGGCCTCACGCCCGTCGTGCGCGCGATCAGCCTCGCTTTGGCACGCACTCTGGCGGCACCCGACGTTCGGCGATGGTGATCTCGTCGATCCGCTGGCTCCCTAAGACAAGTCGCGGCGCCGCGCCACGAGGAATCCCCCGAATGGAAGTACTGAATCAAACAAGACTACAGCTGTCGTTTGGGCTTTCCAGCGTAGTTTTCGGCGCACCACGAAAACGGCCAAAGCGACATAGACAAGGAACAGCAGCCCGTGGATTGGACCCATGATCTGCACCCCCAATTGAGCGTGCGGGGTGGTCGCGTACTTCACGATCGTAGCGACGATGAGTATGAGCCAGGAGGAAGCCTCCATTATGGCGATGATCCGAAACGTCTTCAGGACAGCTGACCCGGTCGTATCCGGCACCGGCGATCGGCTCGCGGTTGTCATCTCATTGGCTCCGATTCGGTTTCAGGCGATACAGGTGAATGAGGTACCTGACCTCGCGTCGTCGGAGAAGTCACGGTCTTCCACCGCACGGTCCCCACGATGGCGATCGTGCCCGCTATGGCTGTCTCTTCGACGAGTTCAGCGGGCGGCCGCACCGCTGGCGGTCCGGGGGCGGCTCGGCGAGATAGGACGCTGAGCGGAGAAGTCCTGCGACTCCAGGGCGAATCCGGATGCTTGGCCTCCTGTCCCCATCGGCGACGGGCGCGGCAGCTTGCCCCAACCCGACCCGGAGGCGTGCTTGCCGGCGGATGCCATGTTCTAGCACATAATTCAGGTGCCCTGACATGTTCATCGACGCCACCCTGGGTGTGCCCGAGCCGGACGACCTCGCGGCCGCCGCTATCAGCGATGCCCGCGGCGGCAGCGACATCGTTGTCGCGTTCCTCCGCCGGTGGGAGCAAGGGCCCGAGCGGCTCGCCGCGCCGCGACGCGCGACGTGAGGCGGACGACGGGGGCGAGGCAGCGACCCCCGAAGCCCCAGGTGGCCGGGGTGGGGAATGATGGACTCATGAGCAGCCTGCCCGAGCCCAGCGTGTGGGACCTGTTCTCGCGGTGGTCGCCTCAGCCGGTCGCGATCGCGGCCGTTCTGCTGGCTGGCGGGGGGTACGCGTGGTCGCTGTGGCGCTTGCACCGGGACCCTCCTGCCACACTGGAACAGCCTTGGGCGGTCCGGCGGACGCTGACCTTCAGCCTGGGGCTTGGCCTGTTCGTCTGGGTGACCTGCGGCCTGCCCCAGGTATACGCCAGTTCGTTGTTCCTGATGTGGACGGCGCAGATGCTGGCGTTGCTGCTGATCGTGCCGGTGCTGCTGATGGCCGGGCAGCCGGTCGAGTTGGGGCGGCTGCTTCGGGGTGATCGGTCACTGGTGGTGCGTTTCGTCGAGTCGCCG
>CAJCHX010000403.1 GCA_903970215.1 Acidobacteriaceae bacterium | reverse complement strand
GCCGGCCGGTGCCGGCCGCGGCTACCAGGCGATCGACGTGCGCCTGCGCCCCGACCGCCCCGCCGATACCGAGGAGAACGAGTGACCGACGGACCCGACACCATCGGGATCGACATCGGGGGGACGTCGGTACGGGCCGGCGTCATTTCGGCGGACGGAACCATGCTCGACGCCGCGCGCGCGGAGACTCCGCGTAGCGCCCGGGCGCTGGAACGCTGTCTCGACCGGTTGGTGGGGGAGCTCGCCGAACGCAACGACGTCGCGGCCGTGGGGCTGGCGGTCGCCGGCTTCCTCGATCCCGACCGTACGACGGTGTCATTCGCGCCGCACCTGCCGTGGCGGAACGCCCGGGTCCCGGAGGACATGGCCCGACGCGTGGGACTGCCGGTGGTGATGGAGCACGATGCGAACTCCGCGGCGTGGGCCGAGTACGTCTACGGCGGAGCCAAGCGCGCCGACGTGACCTGCGTGATCGCGATCGGAACGGGCATCGGAGCGGCGCTGATCGCGGACGGCAAGCTCTTCCGCGGCGCGTTCGGCGTGGCTCCTGAACTCGGGCACCTGCAGGTCGTGCCCGACGGGCGCCCGTGCGAGTGCGGAAAATCCGGATGCTGGGAGCGGTACTGCAGCGGCACCGCCCTGGTCGAGACCGCGATCGACCTCATGGCGCCGTCGGGCACCCACGGCCTGTTGATGGCTCGCGAGGTGGCCGCCGACCCGGGATCGCTGACCGGGCGCCGGGTCGCGGCCGCCGCCGAGGCCGGGGATCCGGTCGCGCAGGAGGCGGTCGCCGACTTCGCCAAGTGGCTGGGCGTGGGCTTGGCCATGGTGTGTGACATCTTCGATCCCGACCTGATCGTGCTGAGCGGCGGCGTCGGGGCGTCGTCGCGGCTGTACCTCGACGATGCCCGCGAGCAGTACGCGCGGTTGTTGACGGGCGCGAAGTACCGGCGCAAGGCCCGCATCCGCGCGACGGAACTCGGCGAGCGGGCCGGCATGTTGGGAGCCGCAGCGATCGCTCGCGAGGCAGTGACGCCGGCGCGCTGACGGTACAGTTATGCCAAACGCGACCGGGACTTCGTGAGGAGCTGCGCGACATGTGGTGGATGGTCTTCAAGTGGGTTCTGATCGGCCCCGTGCTGCGCGCGGTCGGTCGCCCACGGATCGAGGGCTTGGAGAACCTGCCCAAGGACGGTTCCGCGATTCTGGCGAGCAACCATCTCGCGGTGATGGATTCGTTCTTCCTGCCGCTGATGGTGCCCCGCAGGATCAAGTTCCTCGCGAAGTCCGAGTACTTCACCGGCAAGGGACTCAAGGGCGCTTTCCAGAAGTGGTTCTTCTCCTCGGTGGGGTGCATCCAGATCCGCCGCGGGGGCGCGGACGCTGCGCAGGACGCCCTCGACGCCGGAATCGCGGCCATCAACGAGGGACAGCTGCTGGGCCTCTACCCCGAGGGCACTCGTAGTCCCGACGGCCGCCTCTTCAAGGGCAAGACCGGGATGGCTCGCATGGCGCTCGAGACCGGCGCCGTGGTGATCCCCGTCGCGATGGTCGACACCGACAAGTTCAACCCGCCCGGCACCAGCATCCCGCGGTTCGCCCACGTGAAGGTGAGGATCGGCAAGCCGCTGGACTTCTCGCGGTTCGAGGGGATGTCGGGCAACCGATTCATCGAGCGGGCCATCACCGACGAGGTGATGTACGAGTTGATGCAGCTGTCCGGCCAGCCGTACGTCGACGTATACGCCGCCGACGTCAAGAACGGCGTGGTCGAGGCACCCGACCGCGGTACCGGCGCAGCGGCGAAGACGGTCGCCTGACCGCGACCGGGAGATCGAGCACCCGGGCGAGCGCAGCGACTGACGTCCCAGCTACAGGAGAGAGTTCCAGCCACACGTGCGGTACTTCTACGACACGGAGTTCATCGAGGACGGGCGCACGATCGAGCTGGTGTCGATCGGTGTGGTCGGTGAGGATGGACGCGAATACTATGCGGTCTCAACGGAGTTCGACCCTCAGCGAGCCGGACCGTGGGTACGGGCGAATGTGTTGCCCAAACTGCCGCCCCCGGCGTCCAAGGTGTGGCGGTCGCGGTCGCGGATCCGGGACGAGCTGGCCGATTTCTTCTCCGCGGGGCCCGGCGACGTGGAGCTGTGGGCGTGGGTC
>CAJCHX010000402.1 GCA_903970215.1 Acidobacteriaceae bacterium | reverse complement strand
GCCGCCACGATCCCCTGACCACAACACCCCACGTCAGCCGTGGACGTGAACGTTTACGATTGAACCAGCCTTGGGGTTTCCCGGCGGCTGGGTTTCACATAGCTATGGCGTTCCGAGGGTTTGAGGATGCGAGGCCAGCGTGTTCGTTACTCGTCGGTGGGAGCATGGCGGTCGATGCGTCCAGCTTGGTCCGTGTTGAACCAGCGGACCCTGTCGGCGGTCTCTTCGTTCGACCTGCGCGGTGCCGGTGCAGGACCGGCCGGCCGGATGGCGGGCGATGATCGCGGCCGTCGACAGCCTGACGGCTAGGCCACACCAAGGACAAACGTCGCCCAACCCCCCACGCCACGGGGCTCTGCCTTGGCGGGTCCCACCGGCTGGAACGTGGCGCCTGGCTGTTGCTGTACCTACCCGACTGTCGTGTCTAGTTTTGTGACTAGAACTCCTGCCAGCTAGATCCGACGGGACCGTAGCGCCTGGAAGTTGCGAACCCCCTGAGCTGCCCAAACGTGACTCCTGCGGCCTGCACGTGAGCCACTGGTGGCCCTCGGTGTTCTCCGACGGGCGGTGGCCGGGGTGTTGTGTTGGACCCGGCGGCGGGCTGCGTCGACAGCCCGGTTGGCGATGGCGATGGCCCGGAAGCAGTCCAACACGATGGTGGCGTTTGGCGAGCCGCCGGAGCGACTTTCTACAGCGGCGACTTCCCGATGCTCGACAACATGGTGCTGGCTCACTACTTTGTTCACCCTAATGAGAGATTCACTTTGGACACCGGAAAGGATTCAATAGGTGGACAGACAAAGACCACTGAAGGTTGATGCCGATGCTTTACTGCGTTCGGGAGCGGGAAGGCAATTCTGCAAGCTGCTGGCTTTGGTATCAGCCGCAAACGTCGAAGGAGGCCCGTTTTCGGGAGGACATCCCGTCGACAAGACTGGAAAAGAAAAGCGCTTATCGAACGCCATCAAAAGCGAGGCGTTTCTCCAATTCTTAGACTCAAGAAGTGAGAGAAGCCTTCTTGATATTCTCTCGCAGGTCGTCCTCGATGGATTTTGGTTCATTCGCGACGATGAATCTGAGTCGTCAAAGAATGAGGGCCGTGCGCTTGAGGCGGTTGCGCTGGCTGTGCTCCAAGCGAAAAGTACTCAATGGTGGAGTGCAGAGGCTCCCCCTAATAAGCAGCACTTCGTGTTTCATATTCTTGAGGATGGCGTCGAGCCGCCAACAAAATCTAGATTCCATAGCACGCTTGACATTGAGCTAGATCATGATCGAGAAGCAGAGACGACAGCTCGGGAGGAGGATGATGACAGTCTCGGAGCCAATACAGTGTGGGCTCAAGAGTTCTCCAGACCTGACGGTGCGTTGTGGACGACGCAGTCTGTTGAAGATCTACCTGCCGTCGATCTTGTTTGTTTCCCAGACCTGTTCGGACCGCATCGTGCACTCTATTGGGAGGCAAAGGTCGATCAGGGTAGTCGGATCTTTGAAATCAACGGTCCCGAGGACTGGAGAGAACTCGTGTCTCGATATCCTCGAGATGTGAGCTATTCGAGACGACGCTCGTGGCGAGAGGAAACGGGATGGAGTGGAGGCTGGCTAATTCCAGATTGGAGTTTGGTTCGGCGGGACTTCGATGGGCTGCACTTGTCGGTTCTTGGGTATCTCGAGACGGTAGGTCGATGTGTTGTGATTGGCGAGCACCGGTCGAACCTCGTTGCTTGGGGTCCTGACCAGGTGTTCTGGTTGAATGATGTAGTTACCTTAATCGGGTCTGCGCAAGAGTGGCTCGTTGAATAGTCCGGGCAACGGTGGCTCGTTGACTAGTGCGTGTCTAATCGACTTCTATCAGACAGAGAGTGAGAGTACTTCGTTACCGCACTTCTCCGCTCGTTGAGGTCGGTCGGTGGTGGTCTGAAGTGCGCCTCTGAGTCGTCGCTTTTCGGGTGGGCTGGCTCGAACAGGCCGGGCCGGCTCGTGGTGTCAGCCGGGGGGAGGGGGAGTTCGGGGTTGGGCTGCGGGCCCTCGCTGCGAGGTAGTCGACGGCGTCGACACCGGGTGACCCCGGGGAGGAGGGCGGCGAGCAGGGTTTTTGCGCAGCTACAAGTGGCTCCGGTTCCTACCTCGCAGCTTGCTTTAGTGCGGAGTGATATCGTCAGTCTCATACTCGATTGGTGTGCTTGCCCCCAAAATGGTGCGTACTGGGCTTGAAAGGAAATCCGTGAAAGATCAGGCGGACTTTGTAGCAGCTCTGGCTCAAATGCAGAACCGTGTCGGCTTGCAAGCGCACTTCAGCTATCTGCGGAGTATCTTAGAAGAGCACGAGAAATTAATGGCCATGTCGGTAGCCAACCTGAAAAATTCTAGTATTCGCGGTACACCTGTACTCTTGGCAGTGACATCGTCTCGATTCATCCGAATAGCGGCCGGGCACAAGGATGGGGTGGTCACGGTGCAGTCGGTCCCCTTCCCGGGGATGAATGATGTCAGGTGGCTTCCAAACCGAGCAAGTGGGACTCTTTCGTTCAAAACCGGGACGCGACTGGTGGAATACTATAAGCTAAACATGAAAGACGGTAAACGCTTGTCGAACGTCTTGTTTCGGTACTTACAGGGTTCTGCGCGCTGAAGCGGGGACTGCATGATGAACGGTGTAACTGGTCGTAAGCGTTCACGTCCCCGGCTGACCTGGGATGTTGCGGTCAGGTGATGGCGGCTGGTGGCGGGATCCAGGGGCCGGTGGTGAAGATTTGTGGCTCTCCTGACCTATCCGTGGGTGGTTGCGCCCGCTGAGGTGGCGCACGCCGCTTCCTGCCTAGCTTTTGGGCTGCTGAAGGTCCAAGAGCGAGGGGGAGGGAGCGGCGTGCTGAGCAAGAAGGTATGGCGACGGCTGCTGGCTGTCGATGCGGACACCGTCATCGAGTGGGTCGAGTTCGAGGAGGATGCCGACGCGGTGGTGGTCTCGGTGCGGCCCCGGGTGGGTGGCCGGTTGTCCTGCGGGCGGTGTGGGCGGCCCTCGGCCGGCTATGACCGGGGTGAGGGCCGGGGGCGATGGCGGACACCCTGGATCTTGGCGGCCAGCGCTGCTAGCTCGAGGCCGGGGCGCCCCGGGTGGTGTGCGACATCCGCGGGGTGATCGTCGCCGTGGGCCCGTCACGGCGCCGGTCATACCCGGTCCTTCGATGACCTCGTGGCGTGGCTGGCGGTGTTCGGCCGTCGGGTACAACGGCATCGTGTCGAGCTGCGGCAGGTGCTGTCCCGCTACGGGTTGAGCAACGCCCGGGTGTTCGGCAGCGTGGCTCGCGGCGAGGAGGGCTCTGAGAGCGACGTGGACCTGCTCGTCGACGTACCAGAAGGTGTGGGCTTGGTGACCCTCGGCCGCTGCCAGGCGGAGCTCGAACTGCTGCTCGAAGCGCGCGTCGACCTGGTGCCCGCAGGTGATCTCGAGCCGGACGTCGTAGCCGAGGTTCTGGTCGAGGCGGTCCCGCTCTGAGCCGCTGGGACCGTCAACGCCTCGAAGACGTCGTGGCCGCCATCGACGCCATCCACTCCCATCTCGACCGCGGCGACCTTCATGACGGGC
>CAJCHX010000401.1 GCA_903970215.1 Acidobacteriaceae bacterium | reverse complement strand
GCGACGCGGGCGAGGGGTTCATGTGATCAAGATTACGAAAAATCCTTGACTTGTCAACAACCTCGGGGGTAAAACAATAGAAACCAACATCGCAGCCGACAAAGAGCCACGCATAGCAACGTATACCCAGAGACAGTCCATACAGTCCCACGGCAACGCAGATGCATACCAACACAGACAGAACCCACGACGGACGGAAGTAGTGACTATGTACGCGGAGGAACGGCAGCGAGCGATCGCAGAGCTGGTGGGCGACCACGGGCGCGCGTCGGTCGCCGACCTGGCGGGGCGCTTCAGCGTCACACCCGAGACCGTGCGGCGCGATCTGGCCGCCCTGGAGCGGCTCGGCGGCGTCCGCCGAGTGCACGGCGGCGCGGTGTCCGCGTCGCTGCTGGCAGGGGTCGAGCCGGGCGTCGCCGAGCGGGAGGCCACCAACTCGGAGGCCAAGCGCGCCATCGGCGCGGCAGCGCAGCACTTCCTTCCGGGAGCGGGTGGGTCGATCCTGGTCGACGCCGGTACCACGACGATCGCCGCGGCCCGGGAGATGGCACCGGCGGTGCACCTCTCGGTGATCACCAACTCGCTGCCGGTCGCCACTGTGCTCGCGGCGCGCGACAACGTCGACCTGCGCGTGCTGGGTGGCCGCGTACGCGGACTGACTCAGGCGATGGTGGGGTCGGCGACGATCGCGGAGGTCGGCACCCTGCGCGCCGACGTCGCGTTCATCGGCGTCAACGGCATCACCGCGCGCCACGGGGTCTCGACGCCGGACCTGGACGAGGCCGCCATCAAGACCGCGCTGATGCGCAGCGCTCACTTCGTCGTGGTGCTCGCCGACGCCAGCAAGTTCGGTCGCGAGAGCCTGATCTCATTCGGTGCACTCGACGGTGTCGACGTGGTCGTGACCGATGCGGCGCCGGATGCGGGCCTGGCCCGGGCGTTCGAGGAGCACGGCGTAGACGTGGTGGTGGCGCGATGATCGTCACCGTCACCGCGAACCCGAGTCTGGACCGCACCGTCGCCCTCGGGGAGCCCCTCACCCGCGGCGCCGTGCTTCGTGCCGTGTCCACTACTGCTGAGCCGGGTGGGAAGGGCGTCAACGTGTCGCGCGCCGTGCACGCCGCGGGTGTGTCCACCCTCGCGGTGTTGCCCGCCCGCCTCGGCGACCCGGTGCTCGTCGGCCTGGACGCGATCGGCGTCGTCGCGCGGGCGGTCGCCGTCGAGACCGAGATCCGTTCCAACATCACGGTCACCGAGCCCGACGGGACCACCACCAAGCTCAACGCACCGGGCGCGACCTTGGGGCCGGACGCCGCCGAGGCACTGGCCGACGCGGTGCGCGCAGCCGCGGTCGGTGCCGAGTGGGTCGCGCTCTGCGGCTCATTGCCGCCCGGCCTGCCCGCGGACTGGTACGCACGCCTCGTCGCGACCCTTCGTACTCCCGTCGCGGTCGACACGTCGGGTCCGGCACTCGTCGCCGTCGCCCAGGCCGGCGTCGGCGTCGCGCTGCTCAAGCCCAACGCTGCAGAACTCGGCGAGCTGACCGGCTTCGACGGTGACGCGGCCGAAACAGCGGCCAAGGCAGGCGATCTCGGCCCCGTCCTGGCTGCCGCGACGACACTGCAGCGGACTTCCGGAGCCACCGTTCTGGCCACCCTGGGCGCCGCGGGGGCGTTGCTCGTCGACGACACCGGGGCCTGGTACGCCACGCCGCCGCGCATCGTGCCGCGCAGCACGGTCGGTGCCGGGGACTGCTCGCTCGCCGGTTACCTGCTCGCGCACCGCAGGGGGGTCGGGCCGGCCGACTGCCTGCGCTCCGCGGTGGCGTACGGCGCCGCGGCGACCTCGCTCCCGGGCACCCACGTCCCGCGTCCGGCGGAGGTCGCGCTGCACGCTGTCGCCGTCACCGCGCTCGACCCGGTATGACCCCGATTCCGCATCGTGTGACCCCGTGAACAGCGCATGATCCCACCAGCCCCTCTCGCCATACCGCCCCCACCAGCCCCTCGCTCCTTTCGACCCCCGTCCCCACGAATCCAGGAAGTTCGACCATGACCGACTCCATCCCCATCATCGTCCCGCCACTCGTGGCGCTCGACGTCTCCGCCGGAGCCACCAAGAGCGACGTGATCTCGTTCCTTGCGCACAAGATCGCAGGTGAGGGTCGCGCGGCGCCCGTCGACGGCCTGATCGAGGGCGCGATGGCCCGGGAGGCGCAATCCGCCACCGGCCTCCCCGGCGGCATCGCCATCCCACACTGCCGCTCGGAGGCCGTGACCACCGCGAGCCTCGGCTTCGTGCGACTGTCCGAGAAGGTCGACTTCGGCGCGCCGGACGGCCCTGCCGACCTGGTGTTCCTGATCGCCGCACCGGCGTCCGGCGGGTCGCAGCACATGAAGCTGCTCAGCTCGCTGGCCCGTGCGCTGGTGCGGCCCGAGTTCGTCGCGTCGTTGCGCGCTGCGGCCACCCCGGACGAGGTAGTGGCGCTGGTCGACGGGGTGCTCGCGCCCAAGCCGGCGGCCACCACGGCAGCTGCCACCGCAGCTGCCACCACCGCAGCGTCTGCCGCTGCTGTGCCCGCCGCGGACGCGGGCCCGGCCAAGCCGGCACTGGTCGCGATCACCGCGTGTCCCACCGGGATCGCCCACACCTACATGGCGGCGGACGCGCTCAAACTCGCCGCAGAGCGGGCCGGAGTGGACCTGTACGTCGAGACCCAGGGCTCGTCGGCCACCACGCCGGCGAGTCGCGACACCATCGCCAAGGCCGGCGCCGTGATCTTCGCGACCGACGTAGGCGTCAAGGGCCGCGAGCGGTTCGCCGGCAAGCCGGTCGTCGCCTCGGGCGTCAAGCGGGCCATCAACGAGCCCGACACGATGATCGCCGAGGCCGTCGCGGCCGCGTCGGACCCGAGCGCCCCGCGCGTGCACGGCGCCGCGAACGCGGCCGAAGCCGAGAGCAAGGGCGGCGACGTCGGGATGGGCACACGGATCCGCCAGATCCTGCTGACCGGTGTGAGCTACATGATCCCGTTCGTCGCCGCGGGCGGACTGCTGATCGCGTTGGGATTCCTGATCGGTGGCTACGCGATCGGACTCGCGCCGAAGGGGAGCTCGGACGCGTACGGCCAGATCTACGCGCTGCAGAACACCTTCGGTCACCTGCCCCCGGGCGGATTGCACATCTACATCGGCTCGGTGTTGTTCTCGATCGGCAAAGCGGCCTTCTTCTTCCTGGTGCCGGCGCTGGCCGGATATATCGCCTTCGCGATGGCCGACCGTCCCGGTCTGGCTCCCGGATTCACCGCGGGATTGATCGCGTCGCTCGTGGGTGCCGGATTCATCGGCGGTCTGGTCGGTGGCGTCCTGGCCGGCTTCGTGGCGCTCTCGGTCGCGAAGATCCCGCTGCCGAAGTGGATGCGCGGCCTGATGCCCGTCATCATCATCCCGCTGCTGGCGACCATGATCACCGGTCTGCTGATGTTCATGGTGCTCGGGCGCCCGCTCGCCGACCTCACCAACTGGCTGCAGACAGAGCTGTCCAACATGAGCGGCAGCTCCAAGATCCTGCTCGGCGTCATCCTCGGCCTGATGATGTGCTTCGACCTGGGTGGCCCGGTCAACAAGGCGGCCTACGCCTTCGCCGTGCAGGGGCTGGGGATCGGCGGTCCGGCCGAGCTGCACATCATGGCGGCCGTCATGTGTGCCGGCATGGTGCCCCCGCTGGCGATGGGTGTCGCCACCTTCGTCCGCAAGCGGCTGTTCACCGAGGCGGAGCGCGAGAACGGCATCGCCGCGATCCCGCTCGGGCTGTGCTTCATCTCCGAGGGTGCGATCCCGTTCGCGGCGGCGGACCCGCTGCGCGTGATCCCCTCGATGATGCTCGGTGGCGCGGCCTCGGGGGCGACGATCATGGCGCTCAACGTGGGCCTGCGGGCACCGCACGGCGGTATCTTCGTGTTCTTCGCGATGAACAACGCGGTCGGGTTCGTGATCGCGTTGATCGTGGGCACCGTGATCAGCGCCGCCGCCGTCCTGGCCGCCAAGCAGTTCTTCGGCGGTCGTTCGAAGTCTGCCTCCTCCGAGTCGGCGCCGAGCCTCGCGGCGGTCGCGGCCTGATCCGCCCCGAGACTGCGGCCCTTGGCCGTAGTCTCGGGGAACGGCCGTCAGCGCCTCCCAAATCTCTTCCAGCACTACTGATATCCAAGGAGTCATCATGCCCAGCACCACCGTCACCGTCGGGTCCGCCGTCGGCCTGCACGCCCGGCCCGCGGGCCTGATCGCCAATGCAGTCAACGAGTCCGGGCACGACGTCACGCTGTCCCTCGACGGTGGCGAGCCGGTCGACGCGGGCTCGGCGCTGATGATCATGACGCTCGGTGCCGAGCAGGGCTCGCAGGTCACCGTCGAGTCCGACGATCAGGCGACGGTGGACGCCATCGCGGCGTTGGTCGCCAAGGACCTCGACGCCTGAACGAGGCGAGACGAGCCCGCGGCCCGACGGTGGATCACCGTCGGGCCGCGGGCTTTCGCGTCGGAGCGGTCTGCTCGCCGGTCAGCTGACCGCCGCGACGCAGTAGCTGATCCGCCGCGGCTGTGTGTAATTCATCGCGATGGCGCCTCGGCAGTCGAGCGGTCCGCCGCTCGCGCTCTCGGTGACCTGGACGACGTTGCCGGTGCGGGTCGACAGGGCGGACGGGCAGTCGACCGGGGTGAGGCCGGTGGTGGCCGTCGACGGGCCGGCCACCTGATAGCACTGCCCCAGCGTGAGGTTGGGGACCACGCACAGCGAGGCACCGTCTGCCTCGATCCGCGCGTAAGCGGGGTCGGAGCA
>CAJCHX010000400.1 GCA_903970215.1 Acidobacteriaceae bacterium | reverse complement strand
TTTCGCGCGGCGATCGCGAAGCCACCCGGTAGCACCGCACCCGGCAATGCGGCGACGATCAGGTCGCCCACCGCGAAGTTCCGTGCGCCGCAGACGATTCCCCGCGGAGCAGCCTCTCCCACGTCCACCTGGCAGTACCGGATGGGCTTACGGAAGTCGGTGAGCTCTTCGATCTCCGATACGCGCCCGACCACCAGTGGACCCGTCACGTTGTCGAGGGAGTCGAGTTCCTCCACCTCGAAGCCGACCCGGACGAAGCCGGCGTCCAGTTCGGCCGGCGAGACGCCCCAGTCCGGGGTGTCGCGTCGCAGGATCTCGGTGAGCCATGACTGTGCTACTCGCACTTGGGATTCCAGTCCTTCTCGAGAGGTGGGTGGGTCAGCCCTGTGGGTGGGTCAGCCCTGAACGCCGAACGGCAGCGTGAACCGCACGTCGCCCTCGACGATGTCACGCATGTCGGAGATGCCGTTCCGGAACTGCAGTGTCCGCTCCAGCCCCATACCGAACGCGAACCCGGAGTACTCGTCCGGATCGATACCGCACGCGCGCAGCACGTTGGGGTTGACCATTCCGCAGCCGCCCCACTCGACCCAGCCTGCCCCGCCCTTCTTGTGCGCGAACCAGATGTCCACCTCGGCGGACGGCTCGGTGAACGGGAAGTAGTTGGGCCGCATGCGCGTGGTGGTCTCGGGCCCGAACAGCGCCTTGGCGAACGCCTCGAGGGTGCCGCGAAGGTGCGCCATGGTCAGCCCCTTGTCCACGGCAAGCCCCTCCACCTGGCTGAACACAGGGGTGTGCGTCGCATCCAGCTCGTCGGTCCGGAACGTCCGTCCCGGGCAGGCGATGTAGATCGGCAGCTCGCGGGTGAGCATGGACCGGATCTGTACCGGCGAGGTGTGAGTGCGCAGGACCTGGCGGGAGCCCTCGGGCGCCACGTAGAAGGTGTCCTGCATCGATCGCGCCGGATGGTCCGGGAGGAAGTTGAGCGCGTCGAAGTTGAAGTGTTCGGTCTCCACCTCGGGCCCCTCGGCGATCTCCCAGCCCATACCGACGAACACGTCGGCGACCTGATCGGCGATGATGCTGATCGGGTGGCGTGCACCTTCGGGCGCCCGCCGCGACGGGAGCGTCACGTCGACGGACTCTGCGACCAGGACCGCCGCGTCGCGCTCCGCGTCGAGGACGGCTCTGCGCGCCTCGTATGCGGCGCGCGCCTGCGCCTGTGCGACGTTGACCCGCTTGCCGGCGTCCTTGCGGTCCGCCTTGGGAATCGAGCCCAAGGCGCGCTTGCTCAGGGCGAGAGTCGACCTGTCGCCGAGGTGGTGCAGTCGGGCTTCGCCCAGCTCGTCCAGCGTGGTCGCGGCGTCGAACGCACGCGCGGCCTCGTCGGCGGCGGCGGTGAGTGCCTCCTCCGACAGGTCTGTCGGCTCTGCGATCTGGTCTTCCGGCACTTCGGTGTCGACTCCTCCATCGGCGTTGCGTATGCCGGTCCAGCGTAGTCGACCGACGGTTCGGGCCCGAAACCCATTACCGCTGGTCCGCCAGCTCCAGCGCCTGCCGGATCTCATCGATCACCTCGACCCGGTGGTAGCGGATCTGCGCGTATGTGTACCGCAGCACGAACCACCGTCCCAACTGGAGCTGGTTCTGGCGCCGGCGGTCCGCGCCGAACGCAGCAACATCGGTGTGGAAGGCGAATCCGTCCAGCTCGATCGCAACACCCGCGTCGGGGAAGGCGAAGTCGAGTTCGTATCCCGCATCGTGGCCGGCCACCCACCCGGTGAAACCAGCATCGTCGAGCAACTTCGCGAACATCCGCTCCAGAGCGCCCTTGGTTCGATCCGACGCCAGGTCGAGCACCCGGGCGGCCTCCACCGCACCCCAGCGGCGTGGATACCGTTCGTGAGTGGCCACCAGTGCGTCCAGCTCGGTGGCATGGCGGGCCAGTGACCGGTCGAACATCGCGACGCCGCGCTCCCCTTCGACCAGTGCATCCAGCGTCGCCAGTGGCAGCGTCGTGACGCGCAGCCCGTCTACGATCTCGATGTCGCAGTCGTACACGCGTCTCCGGCGCACCGTGGTCGCGCGATGCTCGCCGCCTGAGCGTCCGGGCGGGACGATCACGGTCCAGCGGTCCGGTTGCTCGGTGAGACCGCGCCACCAGCCGACGCTCGTTCCGGTCGCGATGCCGTCGAGGGTCAGGACCGCGGCACGGAGAGCGGCCCTGGGCGTCTCGGAGTGGGTGATGCACTGGAACACTCCGCGGCCGCGGCGGCGCAGGAATCCACGTCGTACCTGTTGCCGCGCCCAGCCCTCCGAGTAGCCCGCAGCGATCGCATCCGCCACGGTGAACACCCCGTCCCGCTCCCGGATCAGCGCGCTCAGGCGCCCCTTGGATGACGACATCGTTTTCTCATGCACATCCATTGGACGCATGACGGAGTGGGCAGATTCTACTACTCAGCTCATTCGTGCCTTTGCGTGACGCCATGTCACGCTGCGACACGACAGATCGCCGCCACGGTCAGCGCCGCGAGCCCGAACGTGACGGTGTGTCACGCTCGCGCACCGGGTTCGAATCCCTGGCCCGACCGCAGCCATTCCGCAACGACGGTCTTCGGTGCGCACGAGCGCCAGGCGTCGGTGATCACCTCAGCGAGCTCCTCCCGGGTGATCTCGCCGAGCCGCGAGGCGCGGATCAGCACCGCGTTGAATCCGTCGAAGTGAGGCGTTGTGAAGAACGGCCCGTCGGCCTGCACGAGTGCCAGTTTGTCCGACTCGTCGGGTGTGCGGATCATGATCACGTCATCGAGGCGGCGACCGTCGTCGTCCACCGCATCCGGGCGCGGCGATCGGTTGCCACAGAAGATTTTTCGACCCACCTGGTAGGCCGGTCGACCGCCCCATCCGGCCACCTCGCGCACCCGCGGGAGCGCGAGGGCTGTCCGGGACACGTCGTCGACGCAGGCACGTACACCCACGTCGGCAGACTACCCGTCATGAAGCCCGAGCGCCGCCGGCGAATGCTCGCGCTCCCAGCGCCGCCGCGAGGAAGCATGCGACGTCCCACCAGCCGTTGGGGTCGTCCAAGCCCCGGCCGGACAACGCCAGTATCGCCACGCCAGCGACACACACCAGGATCCCCGCCGCCTCCGCACGCGGCCCGTCGATCGTCAGATCGGCATCCCACCACGGGAGGGGCCGATGTTCCAGCGGCACGAACAGCAGGAACAGCGCGAACATCACGACCGCGAACACGGCGGCGCGGGCCGCCATCAGGGCCCAGAACCAGTGCTGATGCGGGTCCACCGCATCGAACCTGCCGAGGTGCAGTGCGTACGCCGCGACTGCTATCGCCGGGACGTGCCACAGGTACAGCGTCATCGCCCCGCGCGTGCCCGCCGCT
>CAJCHX010000399.1 GCA_903970215.1 Acidobacteriaceae bacterium | reverse complement strand
GAAGTTGAACCCGCCTCCGGTGCGCGAGATCCCCATATTGATCGGCGGCGGGGGCGAGAAGAAGACGTTGCGCCTGGTGGCCGAGTACGCGAGCACCTGGCACTACTTCGTCGACCTCGAGTCGTACCGGCACAAGTCGGCCGTGCTCGCGCAGCACTGCGCCGATCTGGGCCGGGACCCGGCGACCATCGCGCACTCCGTAGGCGTTCCGCAGGACGCCGACGCGGGCGCCGCAGTAACCTTCGCCGAAGAACTCGCTGCCGAGGGGGCCACCGAGTTCACCCTGGGCATCGACGGCGGCAACCATCGCACCGACACGATCGAGGCTCTGCTGCGCTGGCGCGACGCACGCTGAGCAGAGGTCGAGTCGGGCAGCCGGACATCCGCCGGGCGCCGCGGGGCACAGTGATTAAGCTGACACCCATGAGTTACGGGACCTTGATCGTGTTGCGCCACGGTGAGAGCGAATGGAACGCGTCCAACCAGTTCACGGGGTGGGTGGACGTGCCCCTGACGGAGAAGGGGCGCCGGGAGGCCGTGCGCGGCGGCGAGTTGCTCGCCGAGCACGGCCTGCTCCCGGACGTTGTCTACACCTCGCTGCTGCGCCGTGCGATCACCACCGCCAACCTCGCCTTGGATGCGGCGGATCGGCTGTGGATCCCGGTGGTCCGTGACTGGCGCCTCAACGAGCGCCACTACGGGAAGTTGCAGGGCCTCGACAAGGCCGAGATCAAGCGGCAGTACGGCGACGAGCAGTTCATGCTGTGGCGTCGCAGCTACGACACCCCGCCGCCCGCGATCGACCCCGCCGACAAGTACAGCCAGACCGACGACCCGCGGTATGCGAATCTCCCGCGGGTTCCCCTCACCGAGTGCCTCCTCGACGTGGTCAAGCGCTTCGTGCCCTACTACCAGGCGATCATCGAACCGGTCGTCGCCGAGGGGGCGACGGTGCTGGTGGCCGCGCACGGGAACTCGTTGCGCGCGTTGGTCAAGCACCTCGACGGCATCTCGGATGCGGATATCGCCGCTCTGAACATCCCGACCGGCATCCCGCTCGTGTACCGGTTCAATGAGGACGGCAGTGTAGCCAACCCCGGCGGGGAGTATCTCGACCCGGAGGCGGCTGCGGCCGGTGCCGCCGCGGTCGCGAACCAGGGCGCCAAGTAACCCCGCGGGGACGGACGGGTCACCCGCGCGGGTTATCAGGCGCAGCACAGGTTTATGACGGCGCGGCCATGGTGGGCGGGACTACCGTTGTCTTGGAGATCACACTTTCGGGAGGTAATCCATGGCGGACGTGCAGGTGACCCATTCCCCGCAGGAGGAGCGCTATGTGCTCAAAGTCGATGGTGAGACTGCGGGGTTCATCGACTATCTCGATGAGATAGAGGTGCGGGTCCTGACTCACACGGTGGTCGACAGTGAGTTCTCGGGACATGGGTACGCGGCGCAGTTGACCCGATACGCGCTGGACGACATCCGGCGGCTGGGGAAGCAGGCCAGGGCCGTCTGTTCGTACGTTGCTGCATACGTCACCAAGCACCCGGAGTACTCCGACGTGGTGGCCGGCGGCTGAAGCTCTCCTCGATCGTTCGGCGGTTCGGTCCTGCTCCAGTAGCATCATGATCCGTGACGATCGCCTTGTGCGCGGCCGCGGCCCTCGTGGGTCTGGCTGTCGGCTGGTTCGCGTCGCGGCTGGTGCGGCGTACCGACCCGATGGCCGAACCCGATCCCGGGCGGATGACTGTAGGTGAGCTGCTCGACTCCGTAGTTCGACAGTCGCCGACCGGCCTCGTGGTGGTGGACAGATTCCGTGATGTGCTGTTGCACAACCGCCGCGCCGAGGAGTTCGGGCTGGTGCGCGAGCAACTCCTCGATGATCGTGTGTGGCGCGCCGCCCAACGGGCTCTCGATTCCGGTGAACAGACGAGCGTCGATATCACGGCGGCCCGTCGACTCCCGGATCGCGGGTCGGTAGCCGTGCGCTGTCGCGTGTCCGTCCTCGTCGGCCCGCCGCCGCGCGGAGCGACGCCGTCCCGGTCGGCCGGGCTCGACAGTGCGGACCCCTCCGACGCCGCTCGGGAGCGGTACGCCGTGGTGTATGCGGACGACGACACCGAGAACCGCCGGATGGAGGCGACCCGGCGCGACTTCGTCGCCAACGTCTCCCATGAACTCAAGACTCCGGTGGGCGCCATCGGCCTGCTCGCCGAGGCGCTGCTCGAGTCGGTCGACGACCCGGACGCCGTGACCCACTTCGGTTCCCGAGTCCTCAGTGAATCGACTCGGATGGGCAACATGGTCAACGAGTTGATCGCGTTGTCGCGACTGCAAGGCGCAGAGAAGCTGCCCGACCTGGGCGTGGTGGACGTCGACGACGTGGTGGGCGAGGCGGTGCAGCGCGCTCAGGTGACTGCCGAGGCGAACAACATCACACTCATCGTGGACGAGTCGTCGGGGCTCGAGGTGCGCGGCGACGACACCCTCCTGGTGACCGCCCTGTCGAACCTGATCTCCAACGCCATCGCGTACTCGCCGCAGAACACGTCGGTCTCGATCAGCCGGCGCGCCCGCTCGACCGGAGGTGAGCGCGGGACGGTCGAGATAGCCGTCACCGACCGCGGCATCGGCATCGCCCCCGAGGATCAGGAGCGCGTGTTCGAACGGTTCTTCCGAGTGGACAAGGCCCGCTCCCGGATGACCGGCGGCACCGGCCTGGGCCTCGCGATCGTCAAGCACGTGGCGGCCAACCACGGCGGGGCCGTTAGGCTCTGGAGCAAGCCGGGCACAGGGTCTACATTCACGCTGGTGCTGCCTGCGGCAGACGCCGTGCCCGACGCCCGCACGACCGAATCTCCCTCCCGGCCCGATCGCAGCAACGAGGAAGTGCTCTGGTGACACACGTTCTGATCGTCGAAGACGAGGAATCGCTGGCCGATCCGCTGGCCTTCCTGCTCCGCAAGGAGGGGTTCGAGACCACCGTGGTGGCCGACGGCGCCGAGGCGTTGCGCCACTTCGACTCGGCAGGCGCCGACATCGTTCTGCTCGACCTGATGCTTCCGGGTATGAGTGGCACCGAGGTGTGCAAGGCACTGCGGGCGCGCTCCTCCGTCCCGGTCATCATGGTCACCGCCCGCGACAGCGAGATCGACAAGGTGGTCGGCCTCGAGCTCGGCGCCGACGACTACGTGACCAAGCCGTACTCGGCGCGCGAGCTGATCGCCCGGATCCGCGCCGTGCTGCGGCGCGGCGCCGACAGCCGCGCGGCCGACGACATCGACGACGGAGTGCTCGAGGGTGGCCCGGTGCGAATGGACGTGGAGCGCCACGTCGTGTCGGTCGACGGCAAGCCGGTCACGCTGCCGCTCAAGGAGTTCGACCTGCTCGAGTACCTGCTGCGGAACAGCGGCCGCGTGCTCACCCGGGGCCAGCTGATCGACCGGGTGTGGGGAGCCGACTACGTGGGCGACACCAAGACGCTCGATGTGCACGTCAAGCGGCTGCGATCGAAGATCGAGGCCGACCAGGCCAACCCGAAACATCTGGTCACCGTCCGCGGACTGGGTTACAAACTCGAGCCGTGACGGGACAGGGGATAGAGGCGGTCCTGGCCGCCGCCAGGTCGACCCTCGATCGGGTGGCTGCGGCGGATGTGCCGGCCGCGCTCGCGGGTGGCGCCGTGCTCGTCGACATCCGGCCCGCCGCGCAGCGGGCCGCCGAGGGCGACGTGCCCGGCGCGCTGGTGATCGAACGCAACGTGCTCGAGTGGCGTCTCGACCCCGCGTCGGACGCCCGGATCCCGGAGGCGGGCGACCCGGATACCCGCTGGTTGATCCTGTGTTCTGCGGGCTACGCCTCGTCGTTGGCGGCGGCGTCGCTGCAGGCGGTCGGGTTGCCCAACGCGACCGATGTGATCGGCGGCTACCAGGCCATGCGAACCGCGGGTGTGCTCTGATGCTGCGGTTCGAGTTGCACTGACTGCAACCCTTCCGGCCGGTGGTGGCCCGGATGGACACTGACCGCCATGACCAGTCTGCTGGCGTCAGCCGCGGCGTCGCCCGCTGCGGCGGCGCTCACCCTCACGGACCTGCTGCGGATCACCGGCGAATACGCCGACGAGGTCCGTTCCGGGCGGCGCGCCGGACCGGCGGAGTGGCCGCGCACAGAGCGCTGGGCGGCCCGGTTGGAGAGCACCGCCGAGGTCGATGTCTGGCTGATCTCGTGGGTGCCCGATCGGTCCACGGAACTGCACGACCACGCGGGTTCGCTCGGCGCGCTGACCGTGGTGTCCGGCGCGCTGCGGGAGTGGAGCTGGCGCGGCACCCGGTTGCGGACCAGGCGCATAGATGCCGGGGCGCGGGCGGCCTTCCCGCTGGGCTGGGTGCACGACGTGGCGCGGCATCCAGCCGCCGTCGACGGTGCGGTCGACTCCGGCCTCGCCCCCACGCTCTCCGTACATGCTTATTCGCCACCACTCACCGCGATGTCGTACTACGAGATCACCGCTGGGCACCTGCGCCGCACCCGCAGCGAGGCGACCGTGACTCCGGAGAGGTAATGACTCCGGAGAGGTAGTCGCTGCACGGGCTCCGCACCCGGTGCGTCACACCTCTATCTCGAGGTACTTCACGTCGTAGTCGAGGCGCTCGGTGGCGGCGGCGGTTGCGGGGTGCACCGCGAGCAGCCGGTCCCGACGCGCTGCGCAGGCCTGCGCCAACACCTCGTACGCCGCCTCGCCGATCAACTCGGTGAGTTCGGGCGCGTAGCTCTGCCAGACCTCTTGGACCCCGACGTGCGCATCGGGCGAACCGCTGCAGTACCACTGCAGGTCGGCGCCGCCGGGGCCCCAGCCGCGACGGTCGTATTCCGTGATCACGGTCTTGAGGATCTCCACCCCGTCGGGTCGCTGCACCCATTCCTGGGTCCGGCGGATCGGCAGTTGCCAGCAGACGTCGGGCTTCACGGTGAGGGGCTCGACACCGATGCGCAAGGCCATCGCGTGCAGGGCGCAGCCGATGCCTCCTGCGAAGCCGGGCCGATTGAGGAAGACGCATGCACCGTCCACGCGGCGGGTCCGCAGCGCGGGTTCGCCCTCGAGGTCGTCCTCCTCCAGATATCCCTTCTTGCCCAAGCCTTTTCGGCGCAACTGCCAGTCGTCTGCGGTAAGCTTCGCGACCGCCTTCTTCAACCGCTTGCGGTCGTCCGAGTCGGAGAGGAAGGCGCCGTGGGTGCAGCATCCGTCGTCGCCGCGGCCGGGTTCGATGCCCTGACAGGCGGGCGTGCCGAATACGCACGTCCACCGCGAGAGCAGCCACGTGAGGTCGGCGACGATGGTGTGTTCGGCGTCCGCCGGATCCACGAATTCGAACCATTCGCGCGGGAAGTCCGGCGCCACCTCGGGAGTGACCCGGGGCATGGGAAGGTCGGTCACGGATGCAACGGTAGTCGCGGCGACCCGAGCACGTGGCGAGCCGCCCGCCTCCCCGCCCAGACGGCCCTCTAGATTGACATCCGTGAGATTAGGTGTCCTCGATATTGGGTCCAATACGGTCCACCTGCTGCTGGTCGACGCGCATCGTGGCGGACATCCGACGCCGATGAGTTCGACCAAGGCGACGCTGCGTCTGGCTGAGCAGATCGAGCCGCACGGTGGTCTCAGCAGTGCCGGCGAGGAGGCACTGATCAGCTCGGTCGACGAGTTCACCAAGATCGCGACGTCGTCCGGTTGCCTGCAGACCATGGCGTTCGCGACGTCCGCGGTGCGCGACGCGACCAATTGCGACGAGGTCCTCCGCCGGCTGGAGGCGCAGACCGGCGTACACGTCGATGTGTTGTCGGGGACCGACGAGGCGCGGCTGACCGCCCTCGCGGTGCGGCGCTGGTACGGGTGGAGCGCGGGCCGGGTGGTGGATCTGGACATCGGCGGCGGCTCGCTCGAGCTGTCGAACGGCGTCGATGAGGAGCCGGACGTGGCGCTGTCGCTGCCGCTCGGCGCGGGGCGCCTGACGAGGGAGTGGTTGCCCGACGACCCGCCCGGCCGTCGCCGCGTGTCGGTGTTGCGCGACTGGCTCGACGCCGAGCTGGCGCCGGCGGCCGCGCGCATCAAGGAGGCCGGAAAGCCGGACCTCGCGGTCGGCACGTCGAAGACGTTCCGCTCGCTCGCCCGCCTGACGGGGGCGGCGCCGTCGTCGGCCGGCCCGCGGGTCAAGCGCACCCTCACGACGTCGGGGCTCCGCCAGCTGATCGCGTTCATATCCCGCATGACCGCTGCCGACCGAGCAGAGCTCGAGGGCGTGAGTTCGGATCGCGCCGGGCAGTTGGTCGCCGGCGCATTGGTCGCTGAGGCCTCGATGCGCGCGTTGTCGATCGACCAACTCGAGATCTGCCCGTGGGCGCTGCGTGAGGGTGTGATCCTGCGGCGCCTCGACCACGAGGCCGGTCTCGGGTAGCAGACCGGCTGTATGTGACACGGTGTACGGTGCCGGTTGATATCGCGGCGTCGAGATACACTGCCCAGAAGTAGTAGTGAGACCGAGAGTTGTTTGTGAGGTTGCTGAGCAGTACTGGAACCGCGCGGCAGCTTCTTCGGCGAACGACGCACATTCCAGGACGGTGAGGCAATGACTGACGATTCGCGGCCGATCTCGGTTGCGGAGCTGCTCGCTCGCAACGCTGCCGGCGGGGCCGACCAGGCCCCGGCATCCGGTCGGCGCGGGCGGCGGCATCGCGGCGGTGCCAATTCGGTCACCGTCGCCGAGCTGACCGGTGAGATCCCCGTCGTTCGCGACGCGGACCAGGGCGACGCGCCGGCACTCGCCCAGCCCGAGCCCGCCCAGCCCGAGCCCGCCCAAGCCGAGATCGTCGAGACCGTGCCCGTCGTGGCCGATTCGGCTGAACCCGACTCGGTCGGGTCGGAGATCGGCGAGGCGGACTCGCACCACGAGATCGCGGCCGAGCACGACGAGCGCGAAGCCGGCGTTCAGGAGCCTTACCACGACGACGCCGCAGAGCTCGCCGAGCAGGGCAGCCACGACGAGCACGCCACCGTCGTCGAACCCAGCGCCGACATCGAACCCAGCGCCGACGACGTCGAAGCCCACGACGAGCACGCCGGGTATGACGAGCACACGTCGTACGACCCGCACGTCACCCCGTCGAGCCAGCCGACGCAGGCCTGGGCGCACTGGGAGCCCGCGACTCCTGCGGATGTCCCGCCCGGCATGGCGACCGCCGACTTCAGTTCGGCGTCGGTGCAGGAGCGCTCGGATCGTCCGAGTGCGCCGGACACCGCATCCTTCAGCCTGAGCAGCATCGCCGGCGCGGCGCGGCATCCCGAGGCGCTCGCCGACGAGCCGCGCTGGCCCGACGAGCACGCCGCCGGGGCCTATGCCGACGAACACGCGGTCGGTGCCGACGTGTGGAATCCGGATGCGGTCGTCGCCGTCGCCGACGGTGAGGATCACCCGCGTCGGGCCGGGCTCGGCTGGCTGGGGCTGTTGGGCGAGGTGGTGCTGGGGCTGATCGCCGGCGCCGGCCTGTTCTTCGGGTTCTTCCGGTTGTGGGGTTGGGGCGCCGGCGTGGTCTCGATGGTGTTCACGATCGTGCTGGCGGCGGTCGTGATCATCGCGATCGTGACGTTCACGCATTTCCTGCGTAAGACCACAGACTTCGTGACGTTGGGGCTGGCGCTCCTAGTGGGCCTGGTGATCACGTTCGGGCCACTGGTCATGTACCTGTCGACCCGAGCGTCATAGCCAGCGGCGCCGGAGAGCGAAGCGACCAGGGGGCCGCGATGGCCGGGTCGTCGATCGCTATCGGCCTGTCGACCGCATCGGTGTATCCGGAGAAGGTCGAGGCGGCTTTCCGATACGCCGCGGAGGCGGGTTACGACGGTGTCGAGCTCATGGTGTGGGCCGAATCGGCCACGCAGGACGTCGGGCAGATCGCCGGGATGTCGATGCGCTACGACATGCCGGTGCTATCGGTGCACGCGCCGTGCCTGTTGATCTCGCAGCGGGTGTGGGGCTCGGATCCGACCGCGAAACTCGCCCGCGCGGTCAATGCCGCCGAGGATCTGGACGCGTCCACCGTCGTCGTACATCCCCCGTTCCGCTGGCAGCGGCGCTACGCCGACCAGTTCGTCGAGTTGGTCGGCCAGCTCGAGTCCGATACCGACGTGAAGATCGCCGTCGAGAACATGTTCCCGATCCGCCTCGACGGCTTCTTCGGCCGTACGGAGGAATCCGCCGAGCGGCTTCGCCGGCGCGGTGGCGATCCCGGCCCGGCGGTCTCCGCGTTCTCGCCGTCGATCGATCCCACCGACGTGGGCTTCGCGCACTACACGCTCGATCTGTCGCACACGGCGACCGCGGGGATGGATGCGCTGGCGCT
This sequence comes from Acidobacteriaceae bacterium, assembly GCA_903970215.1. Taxonomy (GTDB): domain Bacteria; phylum Actinomycetota; class Actinomycetes; order Mycobacteriales; family Mycobacteriaceae; genus Tsukamurella. The sequence goes on along the minus strand of CAJCHX010000399.1, from coordinate 309 downwards.
CATGGACCGGATGGGCGACGGCCTCGCGCACCTGCACCTGACGGACGGCCTGGGCGCCTCCGTGGACGAGCACCTGCTGCCGGGGCGGGGGCAGCAGCCGTGCGCCGAGGTCCTGCGCCGGCTCGCGGGGTCGGATTTCGACGGGCACGTGATCCTCGAGATCGGGACGGGCTCGGCGAAGTCGCCGCAGGAGCGGCGTGCGATGCTCGACGAGGCGCTGGCCTTTGCGCGGGTGAATCTGAGGGGAGACGACGAGTGGCGACGTTCGCCGAGCTGATATCGGTCGTGCGGGGTCTTAAGGGGTACACG
>CAJCHX010000398.1 GCA_903970215.1 Acidobacteriaceae bacterium | reverse complement strand
ACCTGTTCGTGTCGATCCCGAGCATCACCGCCAGTAGCCTCCTCACCGCAGCCGCTGGTGACATCGACACGAGTATCAATGGAATCAGCGTCGCGGGCCTCAACGCCGTCACCGGCCCCCTAGTGAGCGCTGCGCTGAGTACCGCCACGTCGAGCGTCGCGGGGGTGATCGCCGATAGCGGCCTCGACATCGCCACACCGAGCCTCACGGTGTGGGACCCGAGTGGAGACGGCAGCTATACCCTTCCGGCGGGCGGCGCCATCGGCTGGCTGGCGACGATGCCCGTCCTCGACGTCGGTCCCGTCACCACGCCGATCCCGGGAGTCGCCCTGTCGGACAGCGACACGGTGGTCGCGATCCCGCTATCGGCCTTCGGCATCAGCGCGCCCGACGACATGTTCAGTTACGCCACATTGAACACGCCTGGCCTGATCCTGCCGACCGCCACCGGCGTCTCGTCCGTGGCCGGTACCTCGCTGTCGGACTTCGCCATCGACAGCATCGGCCTCAACGTGCTCACCCTCAACACGCTGCAGTCGTCGTACATCGGGACCAACGGGTTCGACTCCAACAGCGGCCTCACGACGCAGACCATCACCATCGGCGGCACCACCATCCCGCTGGTCTACTCGATGGGCTCGATCGACTTCGGCACCAGCGGATTCGGGTTCACGCTCCCCTCGATCGCCACGATCGGCCTGCTCCCGTCCATCCAGATCGGCACCGTTCCCGGAGAGCAGTCGGCCGACGGCCTGCTGCCCGCCAGCGTGCTCAACACACTGGTCGGCGTGGGTGCGACCGCTTCCAGCCCGACCACCACCCTCGCGGGGCTGCTCGGCCTGAACAGCACCATCTCCACCATCGAGAGCGCCATCGGCAGCGTCTACACGCCGGCAGCCAGCGCGATCGGCACGCCGATCACCACCGAGCTCAACCAGAACATCGGCACCGCCGTCGATGGCGCTGCCAGTGGCGCCGAGTCGGCATCGAGCACGCTCGCTCAGCAGACGGCGTCTGCGGCGGCCGTCACCCCTTCGACGGAGGAGCACACGAGCGATCTCACCCCCTTAGCCACCGGAACGACGGGAACTACCGGAACGACGGGAACGACGACGACGACTCCGAAGAATCCGCTTTCTAGCCTGACGAGCGGACTGACCGGCGCCGCTGGGGCCACACCGTCGACCACGACTGGCAGCACCACGTCGTCGTCCACCGGCACCAGCGGTACAAGCCTCGGGTCGTCAGTGAGCAAAGCGGTCAGCGGAGCCGTGAGCGGGGTCACCGGAGCCGTCGCGTCTGCGGCCTCCGGCCTGACGGGCGCCGCGAAGGGCGCGTCCGGCAGCACCAGCACCGGCACGTCCGGCACCAGCAGCACGGGCAGCACGGGCAGCACGGGCAGCACGGGCAGCGGATCACACAACGGTATCTGAGCCGACCATCCGAAGGGGCGGGGCGCTGCGGCGTCCCGCCCCTTCGCCGTCCCCACACCAAACAGCCAAGCCGAACACCATGCGCCGAGCCGCGCTCCGCGGATTACGCGCGAGGCGCGGTCCGACGGGTCCACTTGCGGCCGTTCCACCACCGGACGGCTTGCGTGTTCTCCGGATCCGGATACCACCCGGCGGGCGCCACGGGCGGCGGGGCCGACGTGGGCGCGGTCAGTGTGGTGCCCTTCAGCCGCACGCCAGCGGCCTTGACCGCCGGAACCGTGGAGACCCCGGGCGTCGTGCCGCTCGCCATGCGGGCGCCGCGGCGCCGGGCCGACCGTCGTGCGGCCGAGGCGACCGTGACCCTCACCGGCCCCACCTGCTTGGACGTACGCAACCGGATCATCCGTCCAGTGTGCGGTGCGAAGCGCGGCCCGGGGCGGCGATCGGAGAATCGAGCGGTAGAGTGTCGCTGGCACATTCGTGCAAGGGGGCTGTAGCTCAGTCGGTTAGAGCCGCGGACTCATAATCCGCTGGTCGTGGGTTCGAGCCCCACCAGCCCCACCGATCGGGTCAATAATCGTAGTGAGGGTGAGACTCGTGTTGAGGCCCAGCGGCGGGCGGTAAGACCTGCGTCGCATCGAACCTGGCAGAAGTCTGAACCTCCGCTACCAACTGAGTGGGAATTTGATTCCCACCCTTTTATAGGCATTCGAATAACTGCACCTTGCGGAGTTAAGGATATCAACTACTGTTTGTGCGTGTGACCGACGTTGATTTGTTGCGACCGGCTCAGCGGCAATCGACCGTTGACCGTCATCGCCCACGGAAACACGCACGAGGCCTGCCCGGCCGAACGTCTGGGTTGAGCGTCGTCGCAGTCCTCGTCGCGGCCCTCGGGGTGGTGGCCACTCCAAGCGGGGCGTCCGCCGCGCCGCTGATGTCGGGAGAGTTCTTCGCACCGAGCTCGTTCTTCAACACACCAGTGCCGGCGGACGCGACAGTGGCCCCGGACAGCAGCACTTGGGTACACCTGCTCAACAGCGATCCGAGGGTCGTCGGAATGTCGCTGAACGACGACGCCTGGACGGTGCCCGTCTACCGGGCCCCCGCCGGCACGCCCACGGCAACGGTGGCGATCAAGAACGGCAACGCGCACATCACCGTTCCGTACCAGTCGTCGTATCGACCGAGTCCTGATTCGGACGCGCATCTAGCGATCATCGACCAGTCGACCGGCTGCGATTACGAGTTCCAGTCGTTCGACCCATCCACCATGTCAGCGATAGCCGAGGCGACGTACCACGCCTTCACCGGCTCCGGCGGCCACGTGGCCGGTCCCGGGCACTCGGGCGGCGAGCTGTCCTACCTCGGCGGCCTGATCACGCCGCAGGACGTCAGTTCCGGCGTGATCGGACACGCGCTGCGATTCGCCACCTCAGACAACTCGCCGACATTCGTATATCCCGCCACGCGGTCGGACGGCACCACCGCGGGCGGTCTGCCCGAGGGGATCCGCGTCCGGCTCAATCCCGATGTCAACCTGGCGAGCCTCCACCTGACGCCCTTTCAGCTCATGGTCGCCCGAGCGCTGCAGACCTACGGGGCATACGACGCAGACGATGCCAGTGGCTTCGCGCTCTACGCCGAGAGCACCGTCGACGGGTCGACCTACTCGCAGGCGGTGAGCGGCCTACCGAAATCCCTCATCTCGGACCTGCAATTCCTGGCGCAGCCGGCGAGCGGCGCCCAACTCGACCGGACGACCGACACCACCTGCCAGCAACCACACTGACGCACCAGAACTCACCAGTTCTGCCGCGACACCGCTACGCCGCGACGCCAAATACGTTCGCACGCTTAAGAAACGCCGTTTCCGCGGCGCTGCGCGGACCTTCCAGAGCTCCCAGAACCTCGATAGGATCCGAGCAGCGATCATCCGCGATCAGGGGGCACGGGCGTGGTTACAGGCGGCGACGAGTCGAGTGCAGTACACCAGTTCGTCACCGACACAGAGGCGGAGGCGCTGCGCGCCGATCCGACCGTATTGGTGAGTGACCTCTACCGGAACCAGCTCACCGAACTACACCGGCTGCTCCCCCCGCCGGACGACGACCTCATCAGGGAACCTGGCCGTTGGGTCTGGTATCCGTGGCGCCGCGGTCTCCTCCACGTCCTCGGTCCCCGCGGATTTCGGCGCCTGCGACTCGACCGCAACCGGCACAAGATCACGGAACAGGAAGCCGCCGTACTCGATTCGGCGATCGTGGGGATCGTCGGCGCCAGCGTCGGCCACACCGTCGCCCTCGCCCTTGCGATCGAGGGCGTCGGCCACCTGCGGATCGCCGACTTCGACGTGATCGAAACCACGAATCTGAATCGCCTGCCCGTCAGCCTCTTCGAGCTCGGCATCAACAAAACCGTCGCCACTGCCCGCCGAATCGGCGAGCTGGACCCGTACGTACAGGTCGAGTGCCTGCCGAGCGGCCTGCGCGACGCCGATCAGGTGGACACGTTCCTCGCCGGTCTCGATCTGGTGGTGGACGAGTGCGACAGCTTGGACGTCAAGGTCCTGCTCCGCGAGCGGGCTCGCAGTGCCGGTCTGCCGGTCCTGATGGAGACGAGCGATCGCGGCATCCTCGACGTCGAACGCTACGACCTGGAGCCGCAGAGGCCGGTGCTCCACGGACTCGTCGGTGCCATCACCAGTGCCGAGCTGGCCGGGCTCCCGCCCGTCGACAAGGCCGCTTACGCACTGCGATTGGTCGACCCGTCCCAGGTGTCCACCCGGATGGCGGCGAGCGCGATCGAGATCGCCCAGACGGTCTCCAGCTGGCCGCAACTGGGCGGTGACGTCTTCCTCGGCGGTGCCACGGTCGCCGCGGCCACCCGCAGACTCCTGCTCGGCCCTGAGCTGCACTCCGGCCGCGTCCGCGTCGACCTCGACGGCCTCCTGAACACCATCTCATCCCCCGCGGTTCCGGCTACGCCCGCCGTCGGGCATCGCGCCCCCGATCCCGCTCCCCCGTCTGACCCGATCGCTGCGGTCCTGAATGCGCTGCAGCGCGCGCCCAGCGCCGGCAACGCACAGCCGTGGTCGGTCGACCTGACCGACCACCGGCTGACGATCCGCATCGACCCCGACCGGACCTCGCTGACAGACATCGCTCACCGCGGATCCGCCGTCGCGGTCGGGGCCGCGCTCTTCAATGCGCGCGCGGCAGCGGCCGCACACGGGATCCTCGGCCCGGTCACGATCGCCACGGATGCCGAGACCGGCTTACCCGCGGCGACTGTCTGCCTGGACGGCGCCGATCACGCTCCCGCCCTCGCCCAGCTCTACCCCCGCGTTCTCGCGCGCGAGACCAACCGTCACCTGGGTGACCGCGAACCGATCAGCGGCCGAATCCTCACCGACCTCGCCGACGCAGCGGAGGCGGAGGGCGCCGGCATCCGAATTCTCACGGATAGGTCCGATATCGATTCGGCGGCAACGATTCTCGCTGCTGCCGAGCGGGTCAGGTTTCTCACCGACCCCCTGCACCGCCAGATGATCTCCGAGCTTCGCTGGCCGGGAGACCCCGACCCCGACCGCGGGATCGACGTCCTCGGCCTCGAACTCGCTCCGATCGATCTGCAGATGCTCGACGTCCTCCGCCGCCCCGACGTCATGCACACCCTCAGCGAGTTGGGCGCCGGGCAGGCGCTCGGAGCCGGTGCCGCGATGCGCATCCGGTCCGGCAGCGCCATCGCGGTGGTCACCACACCGGGCACAGACCTCGCCGACTACATCAGGGGCGGGCAGGCGGTCGAGCGGGTCTGGACGATCGCGAATGCGTACGGCATCTCCGCCGACCCGACGGCGCCGCCGTTCATCTATGCCGTCGATGATGCTGAAACCAGTTGCATGACTGAACGATTCGCTGCCGAGCTGACCTCGCTGCGGACCCGGTTCCATCGCTTGGTAGGACTCGGCCCGGGTCGCGGGGCCGCCCTGATCCTGCGTCTCGGCCACGCAGCCGCACCGTCGACCCGAAGCCGCCGGACGGAGCTTGCAAACACCTGAGGCCTCAGTGCTGTTGGTTGCAGGTGGTGTCGGTGTTGGTGTCCATCTGGTAGTCG
>CAJCHX010000397.1 GCA_903970215.1 Acidobacteriaceae bacterium | reverse complement strand
GGTCGCCGCCGGTCAGCTGCGGGGCGTACCGCAGCACTCCAGGACCCAGGAGATCGACCAGGACCCGCTCGACGATGACCGCATGCGATGCCTGAGGGAGATACACCACTGGGCTCACCACCGACGTCCCAGTCGGTCACAGCCGCAGGGCAGGTGGTCCGTACGCGCAGTGCGGCCGCCTAGTAGTCGTCGCGCGTCGATCGGATACCGGCGCCGGCGCCGGCCTGTTGCCGCGTCGGTCTGTCCGGTTGCACGGTGCGGGCGCGGCAGGGCGAGCGCAGTGGAGATGATCGTCGACGTCGGCATCGCGGGCTCCTCTTCCCCGTGTGGCAGGGATTGTGCGCATCAAGCCTGCCCCGCAGCACACCTTCGAACCCAGGTAGTCCACTACCCGATCGGTCGGGGCGGCACGCGTCGTGGCTCGCCGCCGAGGAGGCATCCATGGTGCACTCCGAGGGCGCGCCGGCGGTCCTTCCGTCGGGTGACATGCCGAGGGAGTCGGGTAGTGGACTACCCGGCCGGTTCCCCGGATATCGGGTAAACCTGGAACGGTGGACGACGACCAGACCACCACGTACGACGCGGCATTGCGGCGACTACCGCTGACGTACGCCTTGGCGCTGCGGCTGCTCGACGCCGGCGTCGACGACGACGAGATGTGCGGATACCTCGACATCGAGCCCGAAGGCCTGCCGACCCTGCTCGACCTGGCGCGACGCAAGCTGGCCGCAGAGCTGCAAGACCACTGAACCTCATGGCCTGCCTGAACGTGCAGCGTGTGAGGTATCACCGGCCACAGCGGCACCGCCGGTAGCAGCCCGGGGTAGTGCGGCCACCGGCACGGCTTGTACGCCTCATAATTGCTGGTCATGGAGGCGTGGCCGCTGACGGGGCGGGACGAGGAGTTCGACGCCCTGGTCGGGTTGCTCGACGGCAGTGCCGACGACGTCGGAGTAGTGATCGCCAGGCCCGCCCCGGCGTCGACAAAGACCCGGCTGGCCCGGGAAGCGGGCCGCGGCGGCGGCGAAGCTGGGGTGGGCCGTCCGGTGGGCGGGGGTACGGCAGCAGCACGGTCGATCCCGCTGGGCGTGTTCGCGCAGTGGGCCGATCGGTTCGACGGCAACCCGTTGCTGATCGTCGGCGCGCTGATCGCGGCCGTCACCGACGACCCCCAACAGCGGCCGGTGCTGGTGGCGGTCGACGATGTGCACCTGCTCGACGACCTGTCGGCGTTCGTGCTGCACCAGCTGGTGCTGCGCCGGGCGGCGGTGGTGATCGCGACCCTGCGCAGCGGCGAGAGCGCTCCGGAGACGGGCTGTTGCGAAATGCGCTTCGGCCTTGAAAGTGTGGCTGGCTAAGCAAGCTGCGCCTGCAGTCGCCGGTGCCCGGCACAGGCCCTCAGACCAGGGCCTGTGCCAGGTCCCCGGTACTGATGGCCTTGAACAGGTTGTTCACACCATGGCGTGGAAGCTGAACTCGGCGGTGGCTCGGACGCTTCCGTGGCTGGTGAACCGGCGGAAAATCCAGTTGTGCTTGGCGTGCCCGAACGGGGTCTCGGCGATGTGACTGCGCTGTGTATAGGCGGCGGCTCCCTCGGGGGGTGGCCGGCCGGTGGGCGTTGCGCTCGGTCGCGGTGCCGTTCTCGGGCGGCGGCCCGGAGGTCGTTTCTGCCGAGCGGTGTCCTGCACCTGCTTGTTCTTGCCGGTCGCGATCAACCGCTTCGGGCCGGGGCAGGTCAGGTTCTGGGCGCCGATGTACCCGGCGTCGGCGAGTAGCAGCCCGATACCGGTCGTGGCGCCACCGTCGATCCGATCCTCACCCCATCGGTCGCTGTCGTCGAACCACCTTGTGTCGCACTGTGCTTCGCGGTGGTCGGTGTCTTCAGGCGGAACGGGGCGGTGGCGCAGGACCATCTGCGCGGCGGCGTCGGCCTTAGCGAGCATGACCGTGAAGGCCACCGAGTCGTTGGAGCTGTTGCCGACGTCGGTCGCAAGGATCACCCCGTCCTCGCAGGTCACCGCCTGGCACTTGTAGCCCTGCAGCCAACCGCCGCCGCGCGGCGGCATCGGCCGCGAGTGCAGGTCGGTCGTGTTACGCCCGCCCCCGCCCCAGGTCCGCCCACGAACGGGCGGGCTTGTGCGGGGCCGTCGATCGTCGTCACCGCCTTCTTCGTCACCGCCTTCTTCGTCACCGCCCCGACCTGCGCCACCTGCTCGGGCTGGTCCCGCTCCCGGTGTGCCTTGGCGACGGCCTTCTCCCAGCTCGCCCGAGTGCTGCGCACCCGACGGGTCTGTTCGGCCGGGCCGCGGCTTCGGGCCCGGCATCGAGGGATGCCAGCGATCCACTCGGGCCTGCTCCTCTGCCAGGGCCCGCAGATAGATCGCCTCACGGATCTCCACCTTGATCTCCCACGGCGGGTTCGCACCGCCCTGTTGCCGCAGCCGAGTCTTC
>CAJCHX010000396.1 GCA_903970215.1 Acidobacteriaceae bacterium | reverse complement strand
GGTGATCGCGTCCACCCGCCGCTGATCCAGACTCCGCCCGTCCTTGCGGCACACGGTCCGGGCCACCTCGTCCGCCCGGTCGTTCCAGAACATCCCGGTGGTGCGGTCCACCGCCGCCGACACGTACTCCATCCCGTCCCGGCCACCCCGGAACACGATATGGACCTTGTGTTGCTTGTTCTCCCGCAGCCGCGCGTCGGGGTCGAGTTCGGCGAGCACCCGGTCGGCGAGATCGAGGACATCGCCGACGGTAAGCACTCCACGGCCGGTCCCGCCGGTCATCCGGGCCTCGATCTGTTCGGCGACCCGCCGGTCGAACTCCACCGCGACCGGGTCGTCGACGATCAGGTCGGCGGCCTCGACCAGTTTGCGGATGTGGGAGACGGTCGCCAGTCCCCGCGCGAGCAGGTCCCATAGCCGGCGCAGCCGGGTGCGCAGCACGATCGCGGTCTCGATGAATGTCGATGCCGCGAACTGCCCCACGCATAACGCGGCGGAGACGTCCGCGATCAGCAGGCTCCACTCGTCGGTGAACCGGGCCACCCGGCCGGAGATCAGTTCCGCCTGCTCCGACCGCGGGAGGTCGGACAGTTCGTCCAGACGCCGACGCCGTTCCCCCTGCCGCGCCGCGAACATCTGCGACACCAGCGCGTACTGCACCGCCGTCGCCCGCGCCAACGTCACCGCGGCATCCGTGAGCCCGTCCACCAACGTCCCAGCCGCGCCGTCACCGCCCGCCCCGGGTACCGCGTCGGCCAACGACTCCGGCAACGCAGGCAGATCGGTGTCGTCGTCGAAACCCGACGCCGACCTCGCCGCACCACACCTGCTCCCCATAACACAATGCTACACCTGTTCGGACAAACACGCTATATCGAACGTAACGCCTTGTATGGTCAGACATAGATCGCCGAACAGTCACGCGCACAGTCGATTTACATCGATCTGTGAAGGTCGCGCCATTCGAACGTGATTCCTCGCATCAGGTGTTCGGTTACTTCAGCCTCCAGCGAATTCCTGCCGGTCGGCTCGCCACTCAGCCCGTCGTAGTCGGCTCGCCACTCAGCCCGTCGTAGTCGGTCCGCCACTCAGCCGGTCTTAGTCGGCTCGCCGACGAGTTGCTGGTACAGGTCTTCGCCATAACTCGTCGCCAACGGCTCGCCCGGCCGCAGCTGGAACGTCCGGGTGCCGTCTCCGAGACGCTCGGCGCGCAGGAAGAGGGCGTGCGGGTCGCCGCGGCGATACAGACCGTCGGCGAGCGTGAACATGTGCGTCACGTAGGTCACGGTCACGCCCGCCTCGATCATCGAATCCACGAGAACCCGCGCCAGGGCAGAGCCTTCCTGCTCGTTCGTCGATGCCATCGTCTCGTTGCACAGCAGCAGCGCGCCGGGGCGGATCCGGTCGGCGATCGCACTCATCCGCGTCAATTCGTCCTCGAGCCGGCCACCGGCGGTGGGGTCCTCGTCGGGGACGAAATGCGTGAACACCTGCTCGGCAACGGAACCGCGATACCACCACGCGGCCACCGGCAGGCCGCACCGCAGCATCAGCTGTGCGATCCCCACGCTGCGGAGAAACGTCGACTTACCACCCCGGTTGGCTCCGGTGATCATCACGAGTGTGCAGCCTTCGGCGTCCACTGTGTTACCCACCGCAGATCCGCCGGGAGTCAACAGCAGCGTCGGATCGTACAGCCCGTCGCAGGAGAATCCTGCACCGCCGGAATCGGGTTCGGGCAGGCACCAGGTGCCGCCCCGCTCGGCGAGCGCGCTGGTCAGGTTGCACGCGGCGAGGTGGAAACCGAGCTCGTCGGCGATCGTCTGGAAATACCGCGTGACGTGTTCGGCGGCCTGCGCGAGCGCGTCCGCCGCCGATCGGACCCCGCGACCGGCGAGGGCTGCGAGGGCCTCGCGCGACTCGTCGTCGTCAGCCACGTCGAAGATCGCCCCCGACGGGTCGCGATGCCATCCGCGCCGTCCCACCGGACCGCCCCGACGGAGTACGTAATCCGTCCCGTGGTTGCCCACGCCGAGCCGAGCGCTGATCAATTCGCCACGGCCGAAACGCAATTCGTGGAGATGGTCACGTACGTCGCGAAGGTACGCGTCATCGAGTTCAGTGGCGACATCGGCGAAGAAGGTTGCGAAACCCTCTGATGTGAACCGGCCGGCGCAGTCGTCACACGCAGCCCGCAACCGGGTGAACATCTCGACGAACATGTCCAGGACGTCCAGCGACCGGTACAGCACCTTCTCCGGCGTAGCGCGGGTGAACAGACCGAAGTAGTTGCGCCGCTCCCGTTCGACCGCGTCGAGCGCGATCGCCCGTAGCCGAGCGACATCGTTGCGGTGTGCGAGGCAATCGCGCAGTACGGCCTGCCGGTAGCGGATGTCGTCCGGTGTGGCGACGCCGCCGAGCAGCATTCGTTCCGAGATCCGGTAGAGGTCTTCGTCGTTCGCGGCCATCGCGGTGAGCACGGGCTCGATCCCCAGATCACTGCGCAGTTCCTCCGTCCGTGGCAGGAACGCGGGCAGTGCCGTCAGGTCTCGGTCCCGGAACATCAGTCGTGTCTTCATTGCGTGATCCTCCGAACCAGGGTGTCGTGATCGAGGCCGTGTCGCCGCGCCATCGCCGCCGCGTACGCCAGGCTCGCAGGGCGGCGTCGCTCGATCCGGTACGTGTGGATCGTGGGGTCGTTCTGCGCAACGGTGGCCACCATGCTCACGACCGGACCCTCGATCTCCGCGATATCGTCGACGAAAGTCACATAAGCACAACGTGATCCGATGTCTATCAGACGCTTCACCAGGGCGCCGCCGAGCGCCGCCGCGTCGGCGAGGCTGGTGGAGGTGAACGTCTCGTTGAGCACGACGACGCTGCGCTTGGTGGCGCGGTCGAGGATGTGTCGGACTGCGAGGAGGTCGTCCTCCAGCCGGCTGAGTGCGTGGGTGGGGTCGAGCCCCCGCTCGAAATGTGTCAGCAACTCGTCGAACGACCCGACCCGGGCCTGGGTGCCCGGTACCGGCAAGCCGAGCGCGGCCAGATAGTGCACCTGGCCGAAAGCTCTTGCCAGAGCTGTCTTCCCGCCATGATTCGGCCCGGTGATCACCAGGATCCGTTCGTCCGGATCCAGGGTCAGGTCATTGCGCACCACGGGCTCACCCAGTGCCACAAGGCTTCCGGCGAGAGCCAGATCGTAGGTGTCGCGAACATCGAGTCCGCAGTCGACATCGGTGACGACGGGCAAGGTGAACGGGAGGCCGGCCCCGGCACACATACTGACGTGGTCCAGAAACGCCAGGTAGAACCGCACCTCGTCGTCGAACCGGTCGAGCGTCGGGTCGATGTACTGCGCGTGGCGGGTGCGGAACCGGGTGAGTTCCGCGAAGACGTCCGGGTGCTCGTAGGCGACCAGATCCAGCACTGTCGCCTCGACGCCTCGGAGGCCGGGACGCGACGGGGGCTCGGCCCCGATACGTGCGGGGTCGTCGATCCGGAACCTGCCGAACACCTCTGTGATCTCGGCGCCGTAGTCGGCCTCGCCGCGGTATCGCCGGACCTTGACCTGCAAACCCTTGATCTGGACGCAGTATTCGACCCCGGCCAGCGCGGCTGCGGTCGCATCCGCATCGGTGCGCACCGCGTCGAAGCCCGGCGAGTGGGTGTAGTCGTCCACGTGGGCGAGCAAGCGCCGTAGCGCAGCCGAATCCGGTGCCGCCGCAGCGAGACCCGCGCGCAACTCGGTGACCGCGGTGACGTACAAGGATGCGCCGTGCAGCGCCCAGCCGTCCCGCTCGGCGCGGTTCGATACCGAATCGGCCAATTCGGCCGACGCGCGCACTTCCCCCATCGTCGCGACCCACCGGTCCACCACCGTGCGGGTCGACGGCCGCTCCAGGTCCCGGTACACGTCCTGGCGGTAGCGCACCTCGGCCGCGTCGGTCAGCGGCAGGCGGAAGAAGCGGGTGAGCGGAGTGCGGCCGTGCTCCGGCTCGCCAGCGGTCACGGCGGCGATGACTCGGTCCAGATCGAGATCGCTGAGCTGGGGTGGCGGCGTATCGGGCAGCACCGGCAGGGGACCCGACCGATCGAAGAGGATGCTCAGGGCCGCCATGGCACACCGTCTCTCCCACACCTGGGCCGAGGCCACAGGTGATCCGGCGAGGAGCGTCGACGGCGCCCGCGGTGTCGCCG
>CAJCHX010000395.1 GCA_903970215.1 Acidobacteriaceae bacterium | reverse complement strand
TATGTCACCTCCACTCCGTCGTCGCCCGGCGCGCGGCTCGCGATCGCTCCGGATGTCGGTGTGGCGCACTGGTTCGGGGTGGGCGGGTACCTGCGTCCGCTGTCCGATGTGCGGACTGCGGGCGTCCGGTTCGCCGCCGAGTCGCTGGCGTTCGCCATCCCGCCGTCCCCGTCGGCGATCGACCGCCACTTCGCCTCCGCGGCCCAGGCCGGGCATCACCCGCAGTGGAAGGCGGGTGTGCCGCGGGACCGCACCGCCGCCTGGGATTTCGAGGATGTCCGCGACTTCTACGTGCGCGCGCTGTTCGAGGTCGACCCGGCGGCCGTGCGCCGCGCCGACCCCCAACGGTACCTTCAGCTCGGTCGGCTCGCCGTGGGCGAGGCCATGGCATCGTGCTTCGCGTTCTGGCGGCGGGACCCCGGGTGCGGGGGTGCCCTCGTGCTGGCCGCCAAGGACCTCGTACCCGGGGCCGGCTGGGGCCTGGTGGACAGCGACGGCGGCCCGAAGCTGCCGCTCGCGATGCTGCGCCGAGTATGGGCGCCGGTCGCGGTGATCCTGACGAACGACGGACTCAGCGGCGTGCGCATCGACGTGTACAACGACGGGCCCGCCCCGCTCCGGGCGGTCCTCGAGTTGGTGGGTACCGACGAGCTCGGGAACCGGACGGTCTCGGGCGCAGTCGATCTCGACGTTCCTGCGCACGGGTCGGCCGTCCTGCGGGACGACCAGGTGACGGGGACGTTCGCCGACCTGTCGTATGCGTATCGCTTCGGCCCGCGGGTGGCCGGCGCGATCGATGTGCGGCTGCTGGACGGCGCCGGGGCCGTGCTGGCCCGCGACGCGATGGTCCTCGCCCCAGCGCGCGGTCGGGCGGATATGACCGCGCTCGCCGTGCAGACGGATCGGGGATGGGAGCTGGAACTGTCGGCCGCGATAGCCGTGCGCTACGTCTGTATCGAGGCCGACGGGTGGCTGGCCTCCGACGACTGCTTCGCGCTCGCCGCCGGGATTCCCTATCGGGTGCGGCTCCGGCCCGACCCGGCCGGCGATCCCGATGTAGACCCGATTCGGCCGCCGCAAGGATCGGTGACATCGGTGGATGCGCTCGCACGAGCGCGAATCGTGGCCGCGGGTGGTGACGGGTGAGCGCACAGGGTCCGGTGGCCGTCGGATGTGATGTGGTGGCGCTCAACGAGATCCGCGCGTCGATCGAGGCGTTCGGCGACCGCTATCTGGAGCGGGTGTTCACCGCCCGCGAGCGTGCCGACAGCACCGGTCCCGACCGCGTGAGCCGGCTCGCGGCGCGGTATGCGGCGAAGGAGGCCGCGCTCAAGGCGCTCACCGTGACCGACGGACCGACTCCGCCTCGCGACGTCGAGACCGTGCTCGAGGACGGCGTGCCGCGCCTGGTGCTGCACGGGGTGTTCGCCGCCCGGGCCCGTGAGCTCGGCCTCGGGCACCTGTCGGTGTCGTTGTCGCACACCGACTGCCACGCGGTGGCGGTGGTGGTCGCAGCCCGGACCGCCGAGCTGCTCCCCGATTCCACCGAAGATCTCCCGTGAGGTGGCTATCGCTGCGCAGCGAGCTCCTCGGTCGTTAGCGGCGGCGTTGATTGGGACCGCCACGGAACCGGCGGTTCGGAGCCCACGATCGTGTCCCG
>CAJCHX010000394.1 GCA_903970215.1 Acidobacteriaceae bacterium | reverse complement strand
CCACGACCGCGCGATCGCACCTATTGTGCGTCCCGCACGCGTGTCGTCCGCGAGTTCGGATCGAGCGGCGTCGAGCCGCTGCATCCAGATCCATTCGCTTACGCTCACCGCCTCGTCGGCGAACGCGCGGTGCACCGAGCTGACGGACAGGTGCAGGCGAGCGGCGAGTTGGGCGACCGACAGATCGGGGTCGCGAAGGCTGAGCAGGATCGCTCGCTTGATGTGGTCGAGACGTTCGGTGCGCGGCAATGATTCGGGTCGGGGTGCGGACACCAAGTCCGTGAGCCCGGCAGTCAGGAGGTACTGCACGCTGTATGCGATCGCCGCGGCGGAGCCGGGGCCGATCTCGTCGTCGGTCATGATCGTGTCGATCATGTCGACGAGGAGGCGCCCCGCGCCGCGCCGACCGTCGACGGCGCGGGCGGTCAGAGTGGACGAGTCAGACACGAGCGCCCGCACCCGCTCTCCAGGCAACTGCAGTACGTACTGGGTGAAGTCACCGTCGAACAGCAGGTGATAGGGACGTGTGCTGTCGTACAAGGCGAAGTCGCCGGGATTCAGTTCCGCGACGCGATCGTCCTGGATCACCCGGCTGGCATCCGAGAGCTGCACGCTCACCAGGAAATAGTCGTCGGCGTGACGTTCGATGAGGCGCGCAGTGCGGTGCACGTATTGAGGGGAGGCACGGATCAGAGAGAGCCCCAGATCGGCCACGTCGCGACCACGGATGTGACCCGCCAGGGGTACGTCGTGGCCCGGATTCGAGATGTCGAGCGGAACGTACGTGCGGGCGAGCGCGTCGAGCCAGAAGTCGATGCGCTCACCCGCATCGGTTCCGTCCGTGGAGACATCGAATCGTTGCACAGCCGACCTCGCGTATCGCAGCCGAATAACGCTGGTTACAGGCTGTCAGACGAGACCGGCTTCCGCGACCTGTGGCACCGTTGGGGATGCCGGGAACGCAGCGGCGCGCGTACTGGGTACCGGAGCGGTGCCTTCGATCACGCGCTCGCCCGGCGTCCGGTCGATCCATAGTCGTGTGACGTCGGGACGTGCGTAGTGCCCGGCGGGATCTGCGCACGCCTTGGCCGTGGGGATGGCGGCGAGGTCGATATCGGCGTACAGCAGGCCTTCCTCGGTGGGGTCCAGAGGTTCGGCCAGGTCACGCCCGTCCGGTCCGTAGATCCGGGCGTAGCCCCCGCCGACAGCAAGCATGGCCTTTTTGGCCTCGTCGGTGCATACGATGGAGGCCATGTGCTGGTCGACAACATTGCTCGGCGCGAGGACGAACGAGCTGCCCTCGGTTGCGTAGATGCGGCTGGCGGCATTGTTCACCGTGCTGGTGAGGGCATAGGCGGCGTCACCGTACAGCGAGAAGCTGGGCCACGCGGCTATGTGCACCTGCTCGTTCTGCGCGTACATCGCGTACTTCGAGAGTGGCTGCAGGTGCTCCCAGCAGCACAGCTGGCCGATTCGGCCGAGCGGCGTGTCCACGACCGCGAGGTCCGAGCCGTCGCCCTCGCCGTACACGGTCCGCTCGACGTGGGTGGGCTTGAGTTTCCTACGCGTGGAGATCGTTTCGCCGTCGGGCCCGATCAGCCATTGTGCGATGTACAGGCTGGAGCCCGCGCGTTCGGACAGACCCATCGAGACGGTGATACCGGCATCGGCCGCAGCCTTCGACAGACGCTCTGCCTCTGGGGTTCCGTACTCGAGGGAGTTGTCGAAGTAGCGCTGCGTGAATTGCAGACTCCATGCCGGCGCGTCGAGCCAGATCTGCCACGGGTATCCGGGCAGGTACACCTCCGGGAACGCGATGAGCTTCGCACCCGCGGCGGCTGCCTCGGAGATCAGTCCGATCGCCTTGTCGATCGAGGCGTCCAGATCCAAGAAGACGGGTGCGGCCTGTACGGCGGCGACGCGATAAGCAGGGTGGGTGATGGGCATGCGGATTCTCCTCGAGCTCGACGATGGTGCCGTCGACGCTAGGCCGATCACCAGCTTCGGAGATGCCTGTGCGACGCACCTTCGTTGACTCACTGACGCAGCATCGTCGCTGGTCACAGGGCTGTAACCGAATCCGGGCGTCAGGTCCGGCGTTGGTAACAGACTAACGTCCGTGGCGAACTCGGCTGCTCGGCTAGCCCACGTCGTATCCATCGGAGTCCAGCTCTACCCGGGCGATGCCATGGGCATCGCGGGTCAATACGGTCAATGCGGTGTCGCGCCCCGGTGGCACAGCTCGCGCGGTGAGGGTTCCGTCTCCCTCCACGGCTTCCAGTGCACGCGCAAGTCGGAGCCGAATCCGGTCGACCGCCTGCGGGGCCAGGCCGTCGAGGCCGCCATCATCGAGGAGGACGACGGTGACACCGTGTCGACGGGCGCGTTCCGCTGCGGCCGAGACGTCGTCGGACAACAGCCCGGGGGCGCGCAGCGTGTCCCGAAGCCGTGCCTCGACGAGGACGCACTCGAGGCGTGCGGCATCGTCGAGTTCCGTTCCCCTGGCGAGCCGTTCGAGCATCGGCCGAGCAACTGCGTTGAGGTGTTCGAGTTGTCGCTCGCGTTCCTGTCGGGCGGCGATGGCTGCGGCCTCTGCCGCGTGCCGCTCGGTGACACGTTCGCGCAGCAGAACCGTCTGGCGTGCAGCCGGCCGCAGGGTTGCGGCGAAGAAGGTCGCCGTGAGCAGGACCGTGACGCTGGGTAGGCAGCGCATCACTCCGGGTAACCAGCCAGCCCCGTTGCTACTCGACCATGTGGCGACGATCGCCGTCGTTACCGCCATCGCTGCCCATCCGACCAACGTGCGACCGCGGACCGCGAGGTAGCTCGCGATGCCGACGACCGCGCCGATCGGCCAGGTGAGTAGAGGGAGCGGCGGATGCGAGGGCAGTACGGAGAACACCGCACCGGGGGCGATGAGCGTGCAAAGGGCGATCAGCGCTGTCCATCGGGGCGGGACGGGATCTCCGGGCGAGCGCACCAGTGCTACCGCTGCGACAGCGATGCCGACGACTGCGAGTATCTCCGGCCACCACGGGCTTACGTATGGCCGCGAGTACCAGGCGAGGATCGCGAACGCTGCAGCGTACAGGATTGTCATCACAAGCGCGGCAGGGCGGCGCATGCCGAGGAGATCTCGGACATCGCCGAAGACGGCGCCGCTGTCGACGCGGGTCACGAAGGATCTCGCCAGGTAAGGGTCACGACCGTGCCGCTGCCAGGGGTCGATGTCACCCGCGCATCACCACCGGGAAGTGACTGCATTCGACCGATGATGCTGGCCCGCAGACCGAGTCGGTGCGGTGGAATAGCAGTGAGGTCGAACCCGACACCGCTGTCGTGGACGACGACGGTGATTGTATGTTGACCTAAATCGAGATGGGTGCCGAATTCCGCGTCGGAACCGGAGTGGCGCAGCACATTTCGCAGGGCCTCAGCAGTCGCCGAACCGATGGCCCGAACAACATCCACGGGGTAGGTCGCCGCGGTTGCGGAGGCATCCGCACCGGTTGTCTCGTGCGTACCGGACACGCTCCATCGGCCGTGCGGTG
The DNA here is from genome assembly GCA_903970215.1 of Acidobacteriaceae bacterium. GTDB lineage: Bacteria > Actinomycetota > Actinomycetes > Mycobacteriales > Mycobacteriaceae > Tsukamurella. Next base: position 939 of record CAJCHX010000394.1, on the reverse strand, counting down.
CGACGCGGCCGGCTATTGCAGCGAGCGTGGTGATCACTTCGGGCGGCGCGAGCGGTTCGGCGTCCTCCTCGTGCTCGATTCGGTCAAGCATCGCGACGACCGAACGGGCGTGTGGAGCGACGACGGCGGTGTCGGGGATACGGGAACCAGCGAGCAGCGTGACAATCACATCGTCGTGGATGATCGCGGCGAAGCGCTGTTGCTCGCCGTTCCGGGCGATCTCCGCCGCGCTGCTCCGCGCCGCAATGAGTGCTTGAGACTGGGTCTCGTCGACCATACGTCCGACCCGCCACGCCACCATCGCTGCGCTGATGAACACGAAGGCGAACGCCAGGCTGAAGGCCAAAGCCGGAAAGAGTGGATCGCCGTTGCCAACCCGGCCGTAGTGCTCGCATGTGACAGCCAGCACGATGACTCCAACCGAATAGATCGTGCCGCTCCACGGTCGTAGCCGCATCACGGCAGCCATCGCTGCGAGACCAGGGAAGAAGGTCGGCCACACATCGTGCTGGAGGTGCACTCCTCGCAATGCGGCGATGAGCCACGCTGTGGTGCATATCGGGTAAGCGACGGTAATCGTGAATGCGACGCGACGGACGGCACGCCTGTAATCGGTGGCGAAGCTGGCCGGTAACAAAGCGAGCCCGGTACCGAAAACGATCGGTGCGGTCACTGCGGTGAGCGTGCGTGCGACGCGGAACGCTTCTCGTAGTTCGGGTATCAGAGTCAAGAGGTAGAACCCGAACGCCGCCGCGAGGAACCGCGCGAATGCGCGGGTAAGCCGTTCCTCGGCGGATTCCGAACGGATCAGATACGCCAACGCCGGGGCTTCGGTCGAATCGGTGGGCGTGGCATCGGGAGGATCCCGTCCTCGAGCGCCCGTTGATACATGTCCAACTTGGTGGTGGTGGGGCGGCCGTCCTCGGCGTATTTGTGGCG
>CAJCHX010000393.1 GCA_903970215.1 Acidobacteriaceae bacterium | reverse complement strand
CGAGGGCCCGGTCGCGCTCGGCCTCGAGGTTACGGCTCGCCTCGATCTCGCGCACCAGGGGCAGCACCTTCTCGCCGAAGTACTCGATCTCCTCCTGGAAGTGCAGGAACCCACCCAGGATCAGGTCGACGCCCAACTCCTTGTAGGCCACGATGCGCTCGGCCACCTGCTCCGGGGTGCCGATCAGCTGGGTGCGGAAGCCGTCGTTGTACTGCACCAGGTCCTCGAACGTCGAGTCGGCCCACATGCCCTTGCCGTCGGAGGCGGACTTTCCCGCCTGCTGCACCGCGTCCCGGAATCCTTCGACGGCAGGCTTGTTCGCCTTCTCGACGATCTCGCGCAGAGTGTCCTTCGCCTCTTTCTCCGTATCGCGGGCGATGATGAATCCGTTGAGCCCGAACTTCACCTCTCGGTCCGCGCCGCGGGCGATGCGGCGCAGGTCGTCGAGTTGGTCGGTGACCCCGTCGAAGTCCTTGCCGTTGGAGAAGTACCAGTCGGCGTAGTTGCCGCCGTTGATCCGGGCCGCTGTGGAGTTACCGCCCTGGAACAGTTCGGGACTCGGGCGCTCGGGGGTGTTGAGCGGCTTCGGCTTGAGCGTGAAGTCGCGGATCCGGTAGAAGTCGCCCGCGAACTCGACGCCGTCCTCGGTCCAGATCTTCCGAATGGCCTGCAGGAACTCGGCACTGCGCCGGTACCGCTCGTCGTGCTCGAGCCACGGCTCGCCCAGGGCGCGGAACTCGCCCGCGAACCAGCCTGAGACCACGTTGATCGCGAACCGGCCGTTCGACAGGTGGTCGGCCGTGGCGCCGAATTTCGCCAGCACCGCGGGGTGCCACAGCCCCGGGTGCACCGCGGCGATCACCTTGAGCTTCTCGGTCGCACCGAGCAGCGCCAGGCTGAACGACGTGGACTCGTGCTGATACTCCGCGCCGTAGCTGGCCATGTAGCGCACCTGCGACAGGGCGTACTCGAAGCCCACCCGCTCAGCGGTCTGGGCGAGCTTCTTGTTGTACTCGAAGTCCCAGCCGGTGCGCTGCTCGATATCGCTGGTCACCAGGCCGCCCGAGACGTTGGGCACCCAGTAGGCGAACTTGATCTGGTCGGCGATCCGTTCGGTGGTCATGATGGTCTCTTCTCGTGTGGAGGGCAGCGAGCATCGCCCCGAGTCGATCTCGGGGTCGGACGGGATGGTGCGGTTGGGGACGGGTCGGTTGCGACGGGTTGGTTACGACGGGTTGGTTATGACGAGGTAGGGGTGAGTGCCGGAAGGAACGCGCCGCCGAGGGATTGCACTCCGCGCCCCTCCGCGACGTCGACCAGACCGCGCCGGGCAAGGACGGGCCGTACACCCTCGCCGAAGTGGTAGGCCTCCTCGAGGTGCGGGTAGCCCGACAGGATGAAGTGGTCGAGTCCCAGAGCGGCGTACTCCGCGATGAGGTCGGCGACCTCTTCGTGCGATCCCACCAATGCCGTCCCGGCGCCGCCGCGCACCAGGCCTACGCCCGACCACAGGCCGGGGTAGATCTCGAGCGAGCGCGCGTCCGCTGCCTCGTCGAAAGCCGTTCCGGCACCGTGCAGTTCGCGCATCCGGCGCTGTCCGTCGGATTCGGAGCGGGCCAGGTTGGCCTGGGCCTGCCGCACCGTCTCCGGGTCGAGGTTGCGCAGCAGGCGATCGGCCTCGGCCCAGGCCTGCTCACTCGTGTCGCGGGCGATCACGTGCAGCCGGATGCCGTAGCTGAGTGTGCGCCCCTGGGCGGCCGCGAGTTCGCGGATCCAGTCCAGTTTCTCGGCGACCTGCGCGGGCGGCTCGCCCCAGGTCAGGTATGTGTCGGCGTATGCGGCCGCGACGGTACCCGCCGTGGGCGAGCTGCCGCCGAAGAAGACGGGCGGCGTCGGGTCGGGGCGGCGCACGAGCTGCGCGCCCTCGAGTCGGACGTGCTTGCCTTCGAAAGACACCGGATCGGGGGAGGTCCACAGCTGGCGCAACACATCGAGGTACTCCCCACATCGCTCGTAGCGCTCCACCTTGGAGAGGTAGTCGCCGAACGCCCGTTGCTCCGACGACTCGCCGCCCGTCACCACGTTGAGCAGCAGCCGACCCTCGGACTGCCATTGGAACGTGGTCGCCATCTGGCCGGCCAGTAGCGGGCTGATCAGCCCGGGGCGGAGCGCCACCAGGAACTTGAGTCGCTCGGTCGAGTCGATCAGGGCGGCGGTGGACAGCCACGCGTCCTCGCACCACAGCCCGGTGGGCGTGAGTACCGCCTCGAAGTGGTTCTGCTCTGCCGCATATGCGAGCTGCTTGAGGTATTTCAGTGTCGCCGGCCGGTCGCCCGACATGCTGCTTCCGTGCCCGCCCGCCATGAGGTTGCGCGAATCGCCATAGGTGGGCAGGAACCAGTGGAAGTGCAACGACACCGGGGGCCTCTCGTCTAGTGTGGGCGCACGCCGATCGGCAGACGCATGACCTAAGTCTGGCCTGGGGCGTCGGCACCGACAAGGTTCGAATCGTCCTGCATGAAAGGTCGAAAGTCTCCCTAACGAGGTACCATCGAATTACTTCGGTGTTGGAACTTTATTAGTGAGGTTGAATCATGGCGTCTTCGCTTACCCCAACGCTGGCGGTGACCGGTGAGAACCGACAGGTGCCGGTATCTGGAGCGAATCCAGATGTGGCGCGTGTCGTGTCCGATCCCGGACTGCGCCTGCCGCAGCTCATCGAGGGGGTCCTCAGCGGTTACGGCGACCGTCCGGCCCTGGTCGGCGGCGACGGTCACGTAGTGACCTATGCGGAGCTGTTGCGTAGGGTGCGCGCGTTGATGACGGCCTGGCGTCCCGATCTCGAACCGGGCGGGTTCGTCGCAGTACTGGGCTTCACCAGCGTCGATTTCGCCACGATCGACCTCACCACCGCCGTCGCCGGCGCGGTTTCGGTGCCGTTGCAGACCTCGGCTTCGGCCGCCCGACTCCGCGCGATTCTCGACGAGGCGACGCCGACGGTGCTCGCGGTCAGCGCGCAACACCTCGGCGATGCCGTCGCTGTGGCGCCCGGGCTGGGTTCGCTGCGTCGGCTCGTCGTGTTCGACGACGACGGTGTGGACCTCGCTTCGGCCCGCGCGGCGGTGGGGCCCGGCGTGGTCGTGACCACGCTCGCCGACGACGTCGCGGCCGGGTCGGCGGGACCGCAGGCGCCGTTCCATCAGCCCGCCGACGGTGACGATCCGCTGGTCACGCTGATCTACACCTCCGGCAGCACCGGCACCCCGAAGGGGGCGATGTACACCGAGCGCCTGGTGACCCGTTCGTGGCGACGCGGCCACGCGCGGTTCGAGGGTGCAGTCCCGTCGCTGCTGCACTTCATGCCGATGAGCCACATGTACGGACGTAACTGGGTGCTGGCCGGCCTCGCGTCCGGCGGCGTCGGATACTTCGCGTCGGCGCCCGACATGTCCACTCTGTTCGACGATCTGTCCAGGGCGCGGCCCACTGCCATCTCGCTGGTCCCGCGCGTGTGCGAACTCGTGCACCAGCGCTACCTCGCCATGGTGGATCGGGCGGGGGATTCGGAACAGGCGAGCGGAGCGACGGGGGATCGGGACCAGGCGAGCGGAGCGACGGGGGAGACGGCGCTGCCCAGGGCCGAAGCTGCGCGCCGGCACCTGCGGGACGATGTCTTCGGTGGCCGCGTGGCGAAGTCGGTGTGCGGCAGTGCGCCGTTGTCGTCGGAACTCAAGGCGTTCATGGAGTGGGTGCTGGGCGTGCCGGTCGAGATCGGCTTCGGCTCGACCGAGACCGGCGTGATGCTGCGCGACGGCGTGGTGATGCGACCGCCGGTGCGCGAGTACAGACTCGTCGACGTTCCCGAATTGGGATATCGCACGACCGACCGGCCGTATCCCCGCGGTGAGCTGATGGTCACGTCGGACGACTTGATCCCCGGCTACTACCACCGGCCCGATATCAACGCGGAGGTCTTCGACGCCGACGGCTTCTACCGGACCGGCGACATCATGGCTGAGCTCGGGCCGGACCGGCTGGAGTACGTCGATCGACGTAGCAACGTGATCAAGCTGTCGCAAGGCGAGTTCGTGGCGGTGGCGTTGCTCGAGGCGCGATACGAGGCCGATCCCGATCTGCGCCAGGTCTATGTGTTCGGCAGTTCGGAGCAGTCCTATCTGCTCGCGGTCGTGGTGCCCAGCGACATCGGACCGGAGACGGACGTTGCTGCGCGTGCCCGGGTGTCGGCCGCGTTCGCCCGGGTCGCGGCGGCCGCTGAACTGAACGCGTACGAGGTACCGCGCGACTTCGTGCTCGAGCGGAGGCCGTTCACGCAGGAGAACGGGCTGTTGTCCGGTATCGGGAAGCTTCTTCGTCCGGCGCTGGCCCGCGAGTACGGCCCGCGCCTCGAGCAGATGTACGCCGACGCAGCGGCTCGCAGCCGGGACGAGCTGGCGACCCTGAGCGCCGACGGGGACGTGGCCACCACAGTGCTGCGGGCGGCTGCCCTGACCCTCGGGGTCGAGGTCGCCCAGGTGGGCCCGGACGCCGGATTCGGTGACTTGGGTGGGGATTCGCTGTCGGCGCTCACCCTGTCGACCACACTGGAGGCCGTCTTCGGTGTGGCGGTGCCGGTCCAGCTGATCGTGGGACCCACCGCGACTCTCGCGCGCGTCGCCGGGCACATCGAGGCGGCACGCTCCGGCGCCCTGCAACGCCCGACTGTGGCGTCCGTCCACGGCGTCGACGCAACCGTCGCCCGCGCCGCCGACCTCGCCCTGGAACGGTTCGTCGCGCCCGACCTCATCGCCGCGGCACCGGGCTTGCCGGTGGCGACGGGCGAGCCCGAGACGGTGCTGCTCACCGGGGCCACCGGCTACCTGGGGCGCTTTCTGTGCCTGCAGTGGCTCGAGCGGGTCGCGCCCCGGGGCGGGACAGTCGTCGCCCTGGCCCGGGGCGCCGACGCGGACGCCGCCCGCGAGCGGATCGTTCGTGCCATCGGGGACGACGATCCGGCCCTGGCCGCCCGGTTCGCCGAACTCGCCGACCACCACCTCGAGGTGCACGTCGGTGACATCGCCGAGCCCGATCTGGGCTTGTCGCCCGCCGAGTGGGCCGATCTGGCGGGTCGGGTCGATCACGTGGTGCACTGCGGTGCGCTGGTGAATCACGTTCTGCCGTATTCCCAGTTGTTCGGGCCCAACGTGGTGGGTACCGGCGAGATCATCCGGTGCGCGCTCACCTCCCGCAGGAAGCCGGTCACCTATGTCTCCACGGTCGCGGTCGCCGCGCGCGGGGACGGCGGCCTCATCGGCGAGGACGACGATGTGCGTACCGCCAGCGCGCAGCGGCCGATCGAGGGTGGGTACGCCAACGGATACGCGGTGAGCAAGTGGGCCGGCGAGGTGTTGCTGCGCGAGGCAGCCGATCGCTGCGACCTCCCCGTCGCCGTCTTCCGTTCCGACATGATCCTGGCGCACAGCCGGTATCTGGGGCAGTTCAACGACACCGACATGTTCACGCGGCTGCTGTTCAGCCTGGCGCGCACGCAGCTCGCGCCGGCGACGTTCTACGGAGCTGGGACCGGCGCCGCCCGGCCCCATTACGACGGACTTCCGGTGGACTTCACGGCCGAGGCGATCACCACGCTCGGCGCGGCGGTGCGCGAGGGTTTCCGGACCTACAACGTGCTCAACTCCAATGACGACGGGATCTCGCTGGACACCTTCGCGGGGTGGTTGGAGGAGGACGGCGTGCCGCTCACCAGGGTCGCCGACTACGACGAGTGGTTCCAGCGGTTCGAGCAGTCACTGCGCGCGCTGCCCGAGGTGGACCGGCAGCGGTCGATGATCCCGTTGCTCGATTCGGTGCGGCGGCCGGCGCGCGGAGGCGCGGGTGGCGAGGCGCCCACCGAGCAGTTCCGTGCCGCGGTCCGTGCCGCGGGTGTCGGATCGGGAGACATCCCCAGCATCGACCACGCGCTGATCTCGACCTACCTCGAGGACCTGCGGGTAGCGGGGTGGCTGTAGCTCGTCGGCCAGCCGATCACGACAGCGGGTTCAGTGGCCCGCGCGCACCCGAGTGGGCACCACGCGGACGATGACGCGCTTGTTCGCCGGGTTCGGCTCGATCCACGCGTTGCCGCGGTACTTGTGCGACAGGTCGTCGATCAGCTTCCCGGTGGGATCGTCCACCAACTCGGCCCGGCCTCGCACCTCGACGGTGTCCATCGGGTCCGCCGGATCGATCCAGGAGATGCTGACGCGCGGATCGCGCTCGATGTTCTCGGTCTTGCGCCGGCCGCGGATCGTGGAGAAGACGACCGCGTCCCCGTCGGTATGTGCCCACACCACCGTCAACTGCGGCGACCCGTCGGGTTCGACGGTCCCGACGGTGGCCAGAACCGGGCGCTCGATGAGGTTGCGGGCGTGGTCGGACAGGGAGGCGGTCATCTTCGGTCCGTTCGGTCAGGCCCCCAGCCGGTGCGTGGGGGACGGGCTACCGCTGTTTCTACCCGAGCAGTCTCCACAGGTATGCGTATGGTCACCGATTCATCCACAGGTGAGGTCTGCGCGCGGCGAGGGCGTGCGTAGTACGAGTCACCATGGGCGTGTGCGGCGGGGTCGGCCCGCTGCGCGGCACAGGAGGGGTGGATATGCCGGGGGTACAGATCTACGCGGCGGGCAAGGTGACCAACGATTTCACGTTCGTGCAGTCGCAGAAGGGCCCGAAACACGACTTTTTATCGTTCTCGATGGCGCACAACAACGGCTTCTTCGGGGACGACGGGAGCTGGGTGCAGACGAGCACCCTGTGGCTGAACGTCAAAGCGTTCGGCTCCCTGGCCCGCAACGCGCGGGGCGCCGTCGCGAAGGGACGGCCGCTCATGGTGCACGGTGAGTTGCGGCACGAG
>CAJCHX010000392.1 GCA_903970215.1 Acidobacteriaceae bacterium | reverse complement strand
GTGTCGATCGGCGGCACCACCTATCCGATGCCCGACCCGTTCCTGGTCCTCGCCACCCAGAACCCCATCGAGAACGAGGGCGTGTACCCGCTGCCCGAGGCGCAGCGAGACCGGTTCCTGTTCAAGGTCGTCGTCGGCTATCCGACGGTCGAGGAGGAACGCGAGATCGTCTACCGGATGGGGACCACGCCTCCGGTCGCGAGCCGGATCCTCGATCCCGAGACGGTGGTCCGCCTGCAGAAGGCCGCGTCCAACGTCTTCGTCCATCACGCGTTGATCGACTACGTCGTCCGAGTGATCACCGCGACTCGTACGCCCGAGCAGTTCGGCCTGGCCGACGTCGCGTCGTGGGTCACCTACGGAGCTTCGCCCCGCGCGACGCTCGGCATCGTCGCCGCTTCCCGCGCGCTGGCACTCCTACGCGGTCGCGACTACGTCGTGCCCCAGGACGTCGTCGAGATCGTCCCGGATGTGCTGCGGCACCGCCTGGTGATGTCGTACGACGCGCTGGCCGACGAGATCACGCCCGACCATGCGATCGCACGCGTCTTGCAGACCGTCGCGCTGCCACAGGTGGTATCGCAGGCTGCGCAGCCCGTCGCACCGCACCCCGGCGCACCGGCTGCACCGCCGCACACCGCCGCCGCAGCGGCCCCGGGGCTCGGTGGCTGACGCATGCCCGAGGTCGCGCCGCCGCGGCTGCCCAGCGCCGGGGTCGACGACGCCCGCCTGACGCCGGCGCTCCGTACCCTCGAGTTGGTGGTCCGCCGCCGACTCGACGGCGTGCTCCGCGGGGATCATCAGGGATTGTTGCCCGGGCCGGGCTCCGAGCCGGGCGAGTCGCGTCCGTACACCCCCGGAGACGACGTCCGCCTCATGGACTGGTCGGTCACCGCGCGCACCACTCATCCGCACGTGCGCCAGATGATCGCCGACCGCGAGCTGTCGACATGGATTGTGGTCGATCTGTCGGCGAGTCTCGATTTCGGCACGGCGCCACGACCCGACGGCGGTGTGATCACCAAGCGAGAGTTGGCCGTCGCAGCGTCGGCCGCTGTCACCTACCTCGTGAGCGGCGCCGCGAACCGGGTGGGGACCATCGTCACCAACGGCGACACCACCATCCGGGTGCCACCCCGCGCGGGTCGCGCTCATCAGCAGCTTCTGCTGAGCACGATTGCGAAGGCGCCCCACGCGCCGGAGGGGGTGCGCGGGGACCTCGGCTCCGCCCTCGACAGCCTGCGGCGCCCGGAGCAGCGGCGCGGCTTGATCGTCGTGATCAGCGACTTCCTGGGCCCCATCGATTATCTGCGCGAGTTGCGTGGGCTGGGCGCGCGGCACGAGATCCTCGGTGTGGAGGTGCTCGATCCCCGTGATCTCGAACTGCCCGCGATCGGAGAGGTTCGCCTGCGCGACGCGGAGTCGGGTGACATCCGCGAGGTGACCGTCACGCACCGGCTACAGGCCGATTTCGCCGCGGCGGCCAAAGCCCACCACGACCGCGTGGTCCGGACCCTGCGCGGAGTCGGCGCGCCGACCCTCGAGCTGCGCACGGACCGGGACTGGCTCGGCGACATCGTGCGGTTCGTCGCGGCACGCCGGCGCAGCCTGGCAGGGGCGCACTGATGGGTGGTCTGTCGCACCTCTCCGAACCCTGGTGGCTCCTCGCCGTCCTGGTGGTCGTGGGGATCGCCGTCGGCTACGGGTATAACGAGCTGCGCCGCCGCAAGCGCACGATGAGATTCGCGAACACCACCGTCCTCGATTCGGTGGCACCGCCCCGGCGCAACCGATTCGCGCACGTGCCGGTGGCGCTGCTGTGCATCGGACTGCTCGTGCTGACCATCGCACTCGCGGGTCCCACCGCGATGCGACGGATACCGCGCAACCGTGCAACGGTGATGTTGGTGATCGACGTGTCGCTGTCGATGCAGGCCACCGACGTGAGCCCCTCGCGTCTCGATGCGGCCAAGGTCGCGGCCAAGCAGTTCACCGAGGACCTGACCCCGGGGATCAACCTGGGGCTGGTGGAGTTCGCCGGCACGGCATCGCTCCTGGTGTCGCCGACGCCGGACCGGAGCCTCACTCTGGCCGCGATCGACCATCTCGAGTTGGCGCAGCGGACCGCGACGGGGGAGGGCATCTACGCCGCGCTTCAGGCCATCGAGAACATGAACTCGGTGTTGGGCGGAGCGAAGTCCGCGCCGCCCGCTCGGATCGTGGTGGAGTCCGACGGTAAGCAGACGGTGCCGCAGAGCCTCGACGACCCGCGCGGTGGGTTCACCGCAGCCAAGGAGGCCAAGAAGAAGGGCATCCCGGTGTCCACCATCTCGTTCGGCACCATGAACGGTGTGGTCACGATCGGCGGCGAGCAGATCCCGGTGCCGGTGGACGACGACTCCTTGCGCGAGATCGCGGAGCTCTCCGGCGGGCAGTTCTTCACCGCCTCCTCGATCGGAGACCTCAACAAGGCCTACGTGACACTACGGGATGAGATCGGGTACGAGGAGCAGCGTGGCGACGACTCGCGCCCCTGGATGCTGTGGGGGACGCTGCTGGTGGTGGCCGCCGCGGCGGCGGGGGTCGCCCTGAACCGCAGAGTGCCCTGACCTTCCCCGACAGACGTCGTGATCTGCCCACCGGCTCGGCCGGGCAAGCTTGGTTGTGCGGAACCGACATTGATAGGTTGGCAGCCATGCCTAACGCACAAGACTTCGTCGCCCGGTCCGTCCTCGTCACGGGCGGAAACCGCGGCATCGGCCTCGCGATCGCCCAGCGCCTCGCTGCGGACGGTCACAAGGTCGCCGTCACGCACCGCGGGTCCGGCGCCCCAGAGGGCTTGTTCGGTGTGCAGTGCGATGTGACCGACACGGAGTCGGTCGACGCGGCGTTCAAGGCGGTTGCGGAGCACCAGGGTCCGGTCGAGGTGGTCGTGTCCAACGCCGGCATCACCGAGGACACGCTGCTGATGCGGATGAGCGTCGAGAGCTTCGAGCGGGTCGTGAACGCCAACCTCTCCGGTGCGTTCCGGGTGACCAAGGCTGCGACCCGCGACATGCTGAAGAAGCGCTGGGGGCGATTCATCTACCTCGGTTCGGTGGTCGGCCTTATGGGCACGCCCGGTCAAGCCAACTACGCGGCATCCAAGGCCGGCGTCATCGGCCTCGCCCGCTCGGTGACCCGCGAACTCGGTGGCCGTAATATCACCGCGAACGTCGTGGCCCCGGGTCTGATCGACACCGACATGACCCGCGCGCTGCCCGCGGAGTACACCGAGACCGCCGTCAAGCAGGCGATCCCGGCCAAGCGCATGGGACAGCCCGAGGACGTGGCGGCCGTGGTGTCGTTCCTCGCGTCCGACGACTCGGCCTACGTCACCGGCAACGTCATCAACGTCGACGGCGGCCTCGGCATGGGCCACTAGCCCGAACCTATTCAGCCTCAACCCATCTCGCAAAGGAGTCACACCCGTGGGCGGACTGCTCGAAGGTAAGACCATCCTCGTCACCGGCATCATCACCGACGCCTCGATCGCGTTCCACGCGGCCAAGGTCGCACAGGACGAGGGCGCCAAGGTGATCATCACGGGCATCCCCGAGCGGCTCCGGCTGATCGACCGGATCGCCCGTCGCCTGCCGCAGGAGGTGCCGCCCGCGATCGGCCTGGATGTCACCAACGAGGACGACCTGTCGACGCTGGCCGACAAGGTGCGCGAGCTCGCGCCCGAGGGTGTGGACGGCGTGCTGCACTCGATCGCGATGGCGCCGAAGACCTTGATGGGCGCGGACATGTTGCCGTTCCTCGACGGCCCGGGTCCCGACGCGGCGAAGGCTTTCGAGATCTCCGCGTGGAGCTACGCATCGCTCGCCCGCGCCGTCCTGCCGGTGATGAACGAGGGCGGCTCGATCGTGGGTATGGACTTCGACCCGCGCACGGCGCTCCCGTACTACAACTGGATGGGTGTCGCGAAGGCCGCACTCGAGTCGGTCAACCGGTACGTCGCGCGCGAGGTCGGCTACGCCAAGAAGATCCGTTCCAACCTGGTCGCCGCCGGCCCCATCAAGACCCTCGCGGCCAAGGCCATCGCGGGTACCGCGACCGACGATGCCAAGCAGCTCAACATGCTCAACACCTATTGGAACGGCGCCTCGCCGATCGGGTGGAACGTGGACGACCCGACTCCGGTCGCCAAGTCGATCTGTGCCCTGTTGTCCGACTGGCTACCCGGCACCACAGGGTCCATCGTGTACGTCGATGGCGGCGCGAGCCACAACACGTGGTTCCCCGAGGCGGGCGATTTCGGGTCGCTCGCCAAGTAACCGGCGCCGTTGCACGATATGGGATTCGACAGCGTGCTCGTGCTGTCGTTCGGCGGCCCCGAGGCCCCGGAAGACGTTCTGCCGTTCCTGGAGAACGTCACCCGGGGTCGCGGCGTGCCGCGAGAACGCCTCGACGAGGTGGTGCAGCACTACCTGCGGTTCGGCGGCGTGTCCCCGATCAATCGACAAGGCCGTGACTTCGTGGCGGCCCTGACCGCGCAGTTGCGCGCATCCGGTCCCGATCTGCCCGTGTATTTCGGCAACCGTAACTGGCATCCGATGGTCGAGGACACGGTGGCGCGGATGGCCGCGGACGGCTGCCGGTCGGCGCTGGTGTTCACCACGTCGGCGTGGGGCGGCTTCTCGGGTTGCCGGCAGTACGACGAGGACATCGCCCGCGCACGTGCCGCCATCGCGCGGGAGCGCGGTCCCGTCGGGCCGCCGCACCTGACCAAACTGGAGCACTACTGGGGCCGGCCGGAGCTGCTGGATGCGTACGCGGACGGGGTGCGCGGTGCGGCGCGATCCGTGCCTGCGGGTTACCGGCTGGTCTTCACCGCGCACTCGATTCCGGTCGCCGCAGACGATGCGTCGGGTCCGCCGGGTGCTCGGGGCCTCTACAGCAGGCAGGTGCGGCTCGCATCGGCCGCCGTCGCATCTCGCGTGGGCGTCACGGAGTACGACGTGGTGTGGCAGTCGCGATCCGGGGCGTCCGCCGTGCCGTGGCTCGAACCCGACGTGTGCGATCACCTCGCCGCGATCGCCCCGTCCGTACCGGGCGTCGTGGTGTGTCCCATCGGGTTCGTGTCCGATCACATCGAGGTGGTGTGGGACCTCGACACCGAGGCGCGCGACGTCGCGCGCAGGTTGGGGTTGCCGTTCGCGCGCGCAGCGACACCGATCTACGACCCGCGGTTCGTGGAGATGGCTGCCGGACTGATCCGGGAGCGAGTGGCCGGTACGCCGGTCGCGCCCGGAGTACTCGGCTGCACGACCGACGGCGCCCCGTGTGCCGACGATTGCTGTCCCTCGGCGCGACCCCACCGGGTAGGCGGCTGATGGCATCCGGCGCTGCGCGACCCCGCCGGGTAGGCGGCTGACGGCATCCGGCGCTGCGCGACCCCGCAGGGTGTGGCGTGAGCGCGGTGTGCGGCGACTCAGCGGCTCAGCGCGTCCCGTGCGATGGCGTCGATAGCAGCAGAACGCGCGGCGCGCACTGCACGCCACAGCGAGGCGTAGGCCGCGTCCCCCGCCCGTGCGGAGGCCAGCGTGATCCCGGCGTCGGGGTGCTGCTGCTCTGCGACCAGCAGGATGGCCTCGACCGTCGCGGCGGTGTCCAGCACGCGGTGGGCTCGCTCGCCGGCGACCGGTGGCAGGGGGTACGAGCTGAGGTACTGCGCCAACTCGGCGACCGTGGCCCGGGCGCTGGGAGTACCGGGCGCGGGCGGCAGGGCCGCGAGCGCCGAGGCCGCATCGCGCACCGCTCCTCGCAGGGCGTACTCGGCCTCGCCGAGCGACAGCGAATCACGGTGAGGAAGCGCGGGAGTGATATGGAAGATGTTCCAGCACAGCACATCTGACGACTCGGGTGTGGGGACGAGGGCGATCGACCCGGTCGCTCCGTCGAACGTCACCGCCTCGCCGCGGGCGAGGGCCGCCACCTCCAGCTCGCTGCCTCCGGGCAACACAGCGCTGTCGCCCGGGGCGGGAAGTAACAGCCGGACGGTCGACGGCGCCGCGCGCCGCAACTCGACCAGCAGATCGGGGAACCCGGCCACGTCGGCCCCGGCGTCGACCGGCGAACGGGTCGAGACGACGTGCACCTGCGCCCACTGCGCGAGCGCCGCGACCACGTCGTCGGTGCCTGTCCGCCCGCCGAGCCACGAAGCCGCCCAAGCCGCCAGCCCCTGGGCGGGGCCGGCGGTCGAGCGACGCGCGAGGAGGGCGGGGATCGTCATGATCGTCCAGCCTAAGCGCTACCGTGGTCTGCCGTGGGCGGCAGGGATATCACCAGAAGCGATCCGTACGCAGGGGACATCTACGCGGGCCATGCCCGGAAGCGGGCCGCAGCGGTGCCCGAGGTGGCCGCCGAGCGCGCGCTCGTGGTCGAGGATGCCGCGACCGGGTTCTGCGGCGCTGTCGTCGGATTCGACAAGTCGTACGACGGCGAGTTCGTGAAACTCGAGGACCGCCGCGGTGTGGTTCGACTGTTCGCGATGCGCCCGGCCGCGTTCCTGATCGACGGCCGTCCGGTCACCCTGGTCCGGCCGCGCACCGTCGCTCCTACGGGGCCTGCGCGCAGTGCGTCGGGCTCGACCCGGGTCGCAGGGCTGACGGCCCGGGTCGCGCGCGGCTCCCGGATCTGGGTCGAGGGTATCCACGACGCGGCGCTGGTCGAGCGCGTATGGGGTCACGACCTGCGGGTCGAGGGCGTGGTCGTGGAGCAGCTCGAGGGCCTGGACCATCTCGCCGCTCGGCTGGCCGAATTCGGGCCGGGCCCGGGTCGCCGCGTGGGTGTCTTGGCGGACCACCTCGTCGAGGGGTCCAAGGAGACCAGGATGACGCAGTCGCTGGGCCCGCACGTGATGGTCACCGGGCATCCGTTCATCGACGTGTGGGAGGCGGTGAAGCCGTCGTCCCTGGGCATCGCTGCGTGGCCGACGGTGCCGCGCGGCGAGGACTGGAAGACCGGGGTCTGCCGCCGCTTGGGCTGGGGGACGCCGCAGGACGGATGGCGACGTGTGCAAGGCGCGGTCGGCAGCTTCCGCGACCTCGACTCCACGCTGATCGGCGCCGTAGAGCGGCTCGTCGACTTCGTGACCGAGCCGGAGTAACCGCGCGGGTGCCCAGTACAACCCACTGGCTGTTCCTACTCGGTTCCGGCGCGGTCGCGGGCGTGATCGGCACTGCCGGCGGCATCACCTCACTGGTCGCGTATCCGGCACTCCTCGCCGTCGGCATCCCCCCGCTGGCCGCCAACATCACCAATTCCGTGGCGTTGCTCGGCAGCGGGTTCGGCTCGGCCCTGCGCGCAGGCCGGGACGTTCACGGCCACACCCGTACGCTGCGCACCTGGATGCCGCCGACCGTCGCGCTGTCGTTCGTGGGCGCGGTCGCCCTGGTGACGACGCCGGCCGGTGTGTTCGACCGGATCGTGCCGTTCCTCGTCGCCGTCGGGTCGGTGACGGTCCTACTGCAGCCGTGGGCCGCCCGGCGACGGGAGCGGACGGGCGCGCAGCCGAACCGCTGGCTGGTGGCGCTGGGAGCCGCCGCGGTGGCCGTGTACAATGGATACTTCGGCGCGGGCGCGGGCGTCTTGCTGATCGCCCTGCTGTTGTGGACCACCGAGCCCGTTCTGCACCGCGCGTACTCGCTCAAGAACGTGATCCTCATCTGCTCGGACATCGCGCCTGCGGTGTTGTTCGCGGTCCTCGGCGCGGTGGTGTGGCATGCGGCGTTGCCCCTGGGGATCGGATCGTTGGCCGGGGGCCTGGTCGGGCCGACGATCGCGCGCCGGGTACCCGCGGGCGTGATGCGAATCCTTATCGCTGCATGTGGATTCGTCCTCTCCGGCTGGCTCGTCCTCCGAGCCCACGGCTGATACCGCGCAGACCTGGCACCATGGAGTCATGGCAGCGGCGCTGTGGTTGATAGCGGCGATCGTTCTGGCGGCGGCGGAGGCCGTGGCCGGTAATCTCATGCTGCTGATGCTGGGCGGCGGCGCGCTGGTCACCGCCGGCGTGACCATCGGACTGGAGCCGCCCCCGTGGGCGCAGGGCGTCGTCTTCGCGGTCGCTTCGATCGCGCTGTTGCTCGGTGTGCGCCCCGTACTCAAGCGCTTCGCCGAGCGCGGTATACCAACGACCGCGTCCTATCTGGAAACGCTTCCGGGCCGTCGGGTCACGGTCCTCGCCCCGGTCGACGCAAGAGCGGGGCTGGTGCGGATCGGTGGCGAGGACTGGTCGGCACGGACGCCGTACGACGGTCGTCCGATTCCAGCGGGTGCGGAGGTGACGGTGGTGGAGATCGACGGCGCCGTCGCGGTGGTGGTGGAGGCCTGAGGGCTTCTTGGTACACAGGGCTAGGACCGGACGTTTCGACTTCAGGAGGATCTGATGGGAGCAGGGATCGGGCTCGGCGTGATCGTGCTGGTGGTGATACTTCTCGCTGTATTGGTGGTGCTGTTCAAGTCGGTGGTGCTGGTACCGCAGGCCACCGCCGCGGTGATCGAGCGCCTCGGCCGGTACACCAAGACGGTGTCGGGGCAGTTGACACTGTTGGTGCCGTTCGTCGACAGAGTGCGGGCGCGGGTGGATTTGCGAGAGCAGGTGGTGTCGTTTCCACCGCAACCGGTGATCACCGAGGACAACCTGACGGTCAACATCGACACCGTCGTGTACTTCCAGGTGACCCGGCCGGACGCGGCCGTATACGAGATCAACAACTATGTGGTGGGCGTCGAACAGCTGACCACCACCGCACTGCGCAACGTGGTGGGTGGAATGACGCTGGAGGAGACCCTCACCTCGCGCGAGCGGATCAACTCCCAGCTGCGCGGCGTCCTGGACGAGGCGACGTCTCGATGGGGGATGCGCGTGGCCCGGGTGGAGCTGAAGTCCATCCTGCCGCCACCGTCGATCCAGGAGTCGATGGAGAAGCAGATGAAGGCCGACCGGGAGAAGCGCGCCACGATCCTTGCGGCCGAGGCGCACCGCGAGTCGGCGATCAAGTCGGCGCAGGGCGACAAGCAGAGCAGGATCCTGCAGGCCGAAGGCGCACGGCAGGCTGCGATCCTCGCGGCGGAGGCGGACCGCCAGGCCGAGATCCTGCGCGCCGAGGGCCGCCGGGCAGCTGCTTACCTCGATGCGCAGGGCCGGGCGAAGGCGATCGAGAAGACGTTCGCTGCGATCAAGGCGGCGCGGCCGACACCCGAACTGCTGGCCTACCGGTATCTCGAGACGTTGCCGGAGATGGCGCGCGGTGACGCCAACAAGGTATGGGTGGTGCCGTCCGACTTCAATGCGGCGTTGCAGGGCTTCATGCGCAACCTCGGCACGAAGGGTGACGACGGCGTGTTCCGGTTCGAGCCCACGCCACCCGAAGAGGCTTCGCCGAAGACCTCGGACGACGATGTATGCGACTGGTTCACGCCGGCCACCGTCGAAGCGCCCTTCACCGTGCCGGAATCGTCGCGGCCGTCGGCTCTGCCGCGATTCGAGGAGCAGGCGCTGCCGGTATTTGACGATCAGGCGTTCACCGAGGCGGAGCCGGCGCTGCACCGACTAGGCCAGGCGGCACACCAGGCCGACCCAAACTAGTATTTGTCAAGACATCCGGACTTTGCTTGTGGATGTGGGCAAGCACGCCATAGGCTGCATGGGTTCCGTCGTTCCCATGGAAGGTCTGGTGAGCCGTGCCCGCCACCGTCACACCCCTGCGCGTCGCCATCGTCGGATTCGGATGGATGGGACGTGTGCACGCTCAGGCGTATGCACGCGTTCGCCACCACTACCCGGAGGGGCCCGCGTTTCCCGAGTTGGTCGCCATCGCCGACGACGTCCCCGGCCGGGCCGAGGCGGCGGCCGCACAGTTCGGTGCCGCCACCGCCGTCACGGACTGGCGTGCGCTGATCGCCGACCCCGACATCGACGCGGTGTCGGTGACGGCGCCCAACTTCCTGCATCGCGAGATCGGCACGGCGGTGCTCGAAGCCGGTAAGCATCTGTGGATCGAGAAGCCGGTGGGGCTCTCGGCGGCGGATGCACAGGCCGTCGCCGACGCGGCTGTGGCCCACGGCCGGCAGACCGCCGTCGGTTTCAACTACCGCAACGCGCCCGCGGTGCAGGCCGCGCGGGAGTTGATCGCGTCGGGCGGGATCGGCAGCGTCACGCACGCCCGGTTCCGGTTCTTCAGCGACTACGCCGCTCATCCCGACGGGGCCCTCACGTGGCGGTATCAGCGGGCCCGGGGTGGCAACGGTGTGCTCGGCGATCTGGGGTCCCACGCCGCCGATCTGGCGTGGTACCTGCTCGGTGACGTCGCCTCGCTGGTCGCCGACTCGGCGATCTTCGTCCCTGAGCGGCCAGAGCCCACGGGCGCCACCAGCGGCCACCAGCTCGCGTCCGGGGGTAGCCGCGGACCGGTGGAGAACGAGGACTACGTCTCGGCGCAGCTGCGTCTGCTCTCCGGCGCACGATGCGTCCTGGAGGCGTGCCGGGTCTCGGTCGGCGAGCAGAACTCGTACGGGTTCGAGGTCCACGGCACGCGCGGCGCAGTGCGGTGGGACTATCGCCGGATGGGTGAGCTGGAATGCGCGCGCGGCGATCGGTTCCAGGACGAGCCGTCCGCGACCGTGCACGTCGGTCCCGGCAGCGGCGACTATGCCGCGTTCCAGCCCGGCGCCGCCAATCCGATGGGCTACGACGATCTCAAGGTGATCGAGGCGCAGCGGTTCGTGCGGTCCATCGTGACCGGCGTCCCGGAAGGCGCCACGATCGCCGATGCGGTCCGCAGCGCCCGCACGCTCGACGCCATGACCGCGTCGATCGAGAAGGGTGCTTGGGTCACTGTGTAGTACACGCCGCGTAGTACACGCCGCGCCTACAGCGCTGTGCCCCGGGGAATCTGTCGAAGCCGGGGGCACAGCGCTGGTGTGTGGCGGGTCAGACCGTCGCCGTGCTCGTCGCCAGACGTTCGGCGTCGAGCAGGACCTTCGCGGCGACCTGCAGACCCTCGATCCGACCGAACGAGGTGTCCTCGTGCTCGATGTTCACCGCCATCTCCGGGTCGACGCGGTACAGCGCGCGCAGGAAGTCCGCCCAGAAGGCCGTGTCATGGCCCTGGCCGAGGGCTACGAAGTCCCAGGCGGAGTCCTTGGGCCACTGGGCAGCCCACTCGTCGCCGCCCAGGTTGGTGCGGTCCTCGTCGGGCGCCAATCGGCGGAACCGCTCGTCGAGCACTCCGTAGATCGCGGCGTTCTTGTTGATCCGCACGTCCTTCGCGGCCGCGTGGAAGACGCGGTCGCCCAGGTATTCGATCGCGGCGATCGGATCCATCCACTGCCAGAACAAATGGCTCGGGTCCATCTCGGCGCCCACGAAATCGGTGCCGACCCGATCGATCAGGCGGAGCAGCGTGGGTGGGTTGAAAACGACGTTCTGTGGATGCATCTCGATCGCGACCTTCACGTCGTTGTCCTCGGCCAACGCGGCGATCTCCTTCCAGAACGGGACCACCACGTCGTCCCACTGATAATCCAGAACGTCGAGCGCGCCGGAGTTCCAGGCGTTCACGATCCAGTTGGGCCGCATCGCTCCGGGCTCGCCTCCGGGAAGCCCGGACATGGTGACCACGCGCTTCTGGCCGAGTGCGGCGGCGGCCCGGATCGCGCGGCGCAGGTCGTTCGCGTGCTGGTGGCCGATCACCGGATTCGGATGCAGCGGATTGCCGTTGCAGTTGAGGCCGGCCAACCGGATCCCCTTGTCTGCGAACAGGCCCAGGTACTCCTGCGCGGCCGTGCGGCTGGCGACGATGTCATCGATTCCGGGGATGTGTACGGGCGGAAGGAATCCGCCCGCGTTGATCTCGGCCGCGTTCAGGCCGAGCGATGCGATCGCGTCGAGGGCCTCTGGCAGCGTGCGGTCGTGCAGGATGGCGGTGTAGACACCGAGAGTCTTGTTCATTCGTGGCTCCTTTTGTATCGGTAGGTCTGCTGGTCAGTGCGCAGCGGCTAGGAGGGGGACGTCGACCGCCGAGCCGCCGGCGAGCGCCGACTCGGTGGCGGCACCGAGGAGCGCCATGTTGTGCAGGCCGGCGGCGAAATCGGCGTTGCGGGGCAACGACTCCGACTCGGCCACGCCGGCCACCTCGTCGAGGAACGCCCGTGCCTGGAAGACGAACCCGTCGTTCTGTCCGACGCCCACGCCGGGCGCGTCCATCGCCAATCCGCCGCGCCAGTACGGGTGTTCGGGGCCCAGGATCACCGTGCGGTAGCCGCTCGACGCGACATCGTCGTCGGGCAGGCGCAGCCGCACCTGGCCGGGATGGCGGAAGTCGAACGACGCGGATCCGCGCTCACAGAACACCTCGAACTTCAGGGTGTTCGGATGCCCCTGAGCCACTCGGGAGACCTGTAGCGAGCCGGTTCCCCCCGCGGCGAAATCCACGAAGAACCCAGCCACATCGTCGTTCTCCACGGGCTCACGTCGGTCGCTCACCGCCGCGTGCTCGTGGCCGACCACCATGCCGAGCGGCGTGGGCCGCGACGTGTACGCAGTGTGCAGTGTGCCGCCGCGAACGGTCGCGACGGGCCCGCCGAACAGTTCGGCGATGTAGGTCAGGTGGCTCCCGACGTCGGCGAGCGCGCCGGAGCCCGCTGGGCCTTTGAACCGCCAGCTGATCGGGCCGTTCGGATCGCACGCGTAGTCGGTCCAGTAGGCGCCGTCGAAGTTGATCAGCCGACCCAGCCGGCCGCTGCGTACGAGCTGCCCCAGGAAGGCGATGCCGGGGGAGCGCAGGAAGGTGAGGCCGATCCGTGCGACGGTCTCACCAGCGGCATCGGCCGCGGCGACCATCGCGCGGGCATCGTCGAGCGTGTCCGAGAGGGGCTTCTCGCACAGCACGTTCTTTCCCGCGGCGAGGAGCGCCTCGACGATCTGCCGGTGCAGCCGGTTGGCAACCACGACGCTCACCACGTCGATGTCGTCTGCCGCCGCGATCGCCTGCCAGGACGTGTCGAACCGCTCGAACCCGAACCGACGCGCGGTCGCGGCGGCGAGGGGCTCGTAGGCGTCCGCGACGGATACCAGCCGGACCGGCGGTAGGGCCTCGCCGAATACGGCAGTGGCGGAGCGGTACCCGGCGGCGTGGGCCTTGCCTGCCATTCCGGCGCCGATGACGGCGACGCCGATGGACGTCTTGCTCATAGTTCTCCCGAGATTGGTTTTGTCGATTCCCGAAAGGTCGACAGTCGTGTGTGATGTCCGGCACAATGGAAGTTGAATGTGAGTTGGAGCGCTCCAATTGTGCCGGTTGTACGTATGTCCTGTCAATACCGTCGTTGAGTGGAGGTCTGGTGAGCGTCGAGC
Source organism: Acidobacteriaceae bacterium (assembly GCA_903970215.1). Taxonomy (GTDB): domain Bacteria; phylum Actinomycetota; class Actinomycetes; order Mycobacteriales; family Mycobacteriaceae; genus Tsukamurella. The sequence goes on along the minus strand of CAJCHX010000392.1, from coordinate 674 downwards.
GTCCGACCATCTATGACGTCGCACATGCGGCCGGAGTGTCGAAGTCGCTGGTTTCGCTTGTTCTACAAGGCTCGCCGCGGGTCGCCGACGGGTCTCGTGAGGCCGTCGAGCGGGCGATCCGCGAACTCGGATATCGGCCCAGCCGGACTGCAGCTCATCTTGCGGCTCGCCGCACCCGCGGGGTCGGGGTGATCATCGACGACTACACCAATCTGTGGTTCGTCGACCTGGTGCGCGGGTTGCATGCCGTGCTCGGGGCGGCTGGGTACCGCCTCAGTGTGGCCGACATGGCCACGGCGGCGCAGGCGGAGGATCCCGTCGAGGGCCTGTTGTCGATGCGGGTCGACGGCCTCGTCGTGGGCACGGAGCCGCCCGCGGCCCTGAGTGGTCCGCGGTTGCCGCCCGTGGTGGTGGCCGGGACGCGAGAGACGGCGGGGCACCTGGTCGGTGGTTTCGACGCGGCCCTCAACGACGACGGTGCGGGCGCTCGCCTGGTCGTCGAACACCTCGCTGAGCTGGGACATCGGGTGGTCGGCCACCTCTCCGTCGGTGGCGGCGCGGGTCGGGTGCGCCGGGAGAGTTTCGTCGCCGCGGCCGCTGCGGCGGGAATGCGGGTGACCGCCACGGACTGGCGCGGGCCGGCGACGGACCAGGCGGGGTACGACGGCGCCGTC
>CAJCHX010000391.1 GCA_903970215.1 Acidobacteriaceae bacterium | reverse complement strand
CCTCCGACGCGTCCGCCTTGATCACGCCACCGCCGACATACAGCACCGGCGCCTGCGCCGCGGCGATCAGCCTGGCCGCCTCGCGAATCTGTTTACCGTGCGGCTTGGTGACCGGCCGGTAGCCCGGCAGGTCGAACTGCGGCGGCCACGAGAAGACGGTCTCGGCCTGCAGCACGTCCTTCGGGATATCCACCAGGACCGCGCCGGGGCGGCCGCTCTCCGCGAGGTAGAACGCCTCCGCGATCAGCTGCGGGATCTTCGCACCGTCGCTGACCAGGAAGTTGTGCTTGGTCACCGGCATCGTGATGCCGGAGATGTCGGCCTCCTGGAAGGCATCGGTACCGATCAGCGCGCGGCCCACCTGGCCGGTGATGGCGACGATGGGCACGGAGTCCATCTGCGCGTCCGCGAGCGGGGTGACCAGGTTGGTCGCGCCCGGGCCGGATGTGGCCATGCAGACCCCGACGCGGCCGGAGACCTGCGCGTACCCGGTCGCGGCATGCCCGGCGCCCTGCTCGTGCCGGACCAGGATGTGCCGCACCTTGCGCGAGTCGAGCAACGGGTCGTACACCGGGAGGATCGCACCGCCCGGGATGCCGAACACGGTGTCGACGCCGAGCTCCTCGAGGGAGCGTACGACGGACTGAGCCCCGGTGACACGCTCGGGCGCGACGACGCGCGCACCGCGGAGCGTCGACGGGACCTCGCCTACGGGGCTCTTGTGCTGGGCAGCGGGACTCCCGCCGGGGACTCCGGCGGAAGGCTTTCGGGCCCCGGGCTTATGCCCTGGGTGGGGCCGAGCGGTTGGTGCGCTCACGGGTGGACCTTCTCGTAGCTGGCGGACATGTGGGGCGTCGACGTATGCGGCGTCGTCCGGGGTCATCCGGGCAACAAAAAACCCCCGTCAGCGGGTGGGCTGAGCGAGGGTAGCGCGTCGATGCTGATGTGAAACGGATGCAACCGGTTCAGGCGACGACGCGCCGGCCGATTACGAGGAGCTGTTCACTGTGCTTCACAGGGCTCAAGGTAGGCCCTCGCGGCGCGGCGAGTCAAACTGCCGCCCACCACAATCCCACATTCTGGGATGCGCCGTAGCGCGTGCGAGAATACATGTTATGCGCGCCAGCCGTCCCCGCACCCGCACCGTCACCACCGATCACACCGCGGACACCGAGGTGCCGCTGGGCGGTGTCGACCAGGTCGTGTTCAAGCACCCTGCCATCTCCCTGCTCGGTGTCGCGCTCTTCACCCTCTGCCTCGCGACGGTCGCCGGACCGTGGCTGATGGGCCGCGCGATCGTCGACCACGGCTCGTCGACCGGGCCGAGCAGTGGCGAGCAGTGGATCGGCTGGCTGATCCTGATCCTTCCGCTCGTTGCCGCGGCATGGCTGCTGCGCGTGCGCACCGTGGTCGGCGCCGGGGGGATCCGCATAGTCCGTCTGACCGGGTCGACCTCGATCGATTGGCTGGATCTGAGCGGGCTTAGACTGGCGAAGAGCGGTGCGGTGTACGCGGTACGCACCGACCGGACCGAAGTGCGACTACCCGCCGTGACCTTCGGCCAACTGTCCCGCATGTCGGTCGCCAGCGGCGGCCGCATCCCGGACCTCGCCGCCGATGTCGCCGGAACGAACTCGCCGGCACCGGACGACCAGACCGCAGATTCTCAGCCCAGCAGTTCCCGTTAGTCGATTACCAGAAGAGGCAACCGCCCATGCCACCGCTTCGTTCTCGCGTCACCACCGTCGGCCGTAACGCCGCCGGCGCCCGCTCGCTGTGGCGGGCCGCCGGACTGACGGACAGCGACTTCGGCAAGCCGATCGTCGCGATCGCCAACTCCTACACCCAGTTCGTGCCCGGGCACGTGCACCTGAAGAACGTCGGCGAGATCGTGGCCGACGCGGTGCGTGCGGCCGGCGGCGTGCCCCGCGAGTTCCACACCATCGCGGTCGACGACGGTATCGCCATGGGCCACGGCGGAATGCTCTATTCGCTGCCGAGCCGCGAGATCATCGCCGACTCCGTCGAGTACATGGTCAACGCCCACACCGCGGATGCGTTGGTGTGCATCAGCAACTGCGACAAGATCACACCGGGCATGCTCAACGCGGCCATGCGCCTCAACATCCCCGCCGTGTTCGTGTCCGGCGGACCGATGGAGGCCGGCAAGGCCGTCGTGGTGGACGGCATCGCGAAGGCCCCCACCGACCTGATCACCGCGATCTCGGCGTCGGCGAACGACGCGATCGACGAGAAGGGGCTCGGCGAGGTCGAGCGCTCGGCATGCCCGACCTGCGGTTCGTGCTCCGGCATGTTCACCGCCAACTCGATGAACTGCCTCACCGAGGCGCTCGGCCTGGCACTGCCCGGCAACGGCTCCACGCTCGCGACGCACTCCGCCCGGCGGGGCCTGTTCGAGCGTGCGGGCACCGTCATCGTCGAAGCCGCGACGCGCTACTACCGCGACGGCGACGAGTCGGTCCTGCCCCGCAATATCGCGAGCCCCAAGGCGTTCCGCAACGCCATGGCGCTGGACGTCGCGATGGGCGGCTCGACCAACACCGTGCTGCACACGCTCGCCGCCGCCCAGGAGGGCGAGATCGACTTCGACCTGGCCACGATCGACGGGATCAGCCGCCGCGTGCCCTGTCTCTCCAAGGTCTCGCCGAACTCCGACTACCACATGGAGGACGTGCACCGGGCCGGCGGCATCCCCGCCATCCTCGGCGAACTGCGCCGCGGGGGCCTGCTCGACCCCGACGTCAGCACCGTGCACACCCGCGACTTCGACGAGTGGCTCGACACGTGGGACATCCGTTCCGGCAAGGCGTCCGACGTCGCGATCGAGCTGTTCCATGCCGCGCCCGGCGGCGTGCGCACCGTGGAGCCGTTCTCGACGTCCAACCGGTGGGAGAGCCTGGACACCGACGCGGCGCACGGCTGCATCCGCGACGTCGAGCACGCCTACACCGTCGAGGGCGGTCTGTGCGTGCTGCACGGGAACATCGCTGTCGACGGTGCCGTGCTCAAGACCGCGGGTATCGACGAGGAGTTGTTCTCCTTCGAGGGTCCCGCGGTAGTGGTGGAGTCACAGGAGCAGGCCGTGTCGGCCATCCTGGGCAAGAAGATCAAGCCCGGCGATGTGATCGTGATCCGGTACGAGGGTCCCAAGGGCGGCCCGGGCATGCAGGAGATGTTGCACCCCACGGCGTTCCTCAAGGGGGCCGGGTTGGGCAAGGTGTGTGCGCTGATCACCGACGGCCGGTTCTCGGGCGGCACCTCGGGCCTGTCCATCGGCCACATCTCGCCGGAGGCCGCGGCGGGCGGCGCCATCGGGCTGATCGAGGACGGGGACCGCATCCGCATCGACGTGGCGACCCGCGCGCTCGAGGTGCTGGTCGACGACGACGAACTCGAGCGCCGACGGGCGAAGATGGAGGCGTCGGAGCGGCCGTGGCATCCGCGCGATCGCCAGCGCTCGGTGACGACCGCCCTGCGGGCGTACGCCGCGCTCGCGACGTCCGCCGACCGCGGTGCCGTGCGGTACGTGCCCTGATCGAGCTGGTTCCAGCGAGGCTTCAGCACGCCCGTGAGGAGCACTTCCCCAGTGGAGCGCTCCTCATGGGCCGTGCGGGTCGATCGGCCGTGCGGGCTGCCGACGGGACGCGATCCGATCGGCCACGTCGAACGACCTAGTGCGCGAGCAACGGATCCGCGCCGTTGAACACCACCCAGATCACGACACCGCCGGCGATACCGATCAGCAGCCACACCACCGACCCCGCATGCGGGCGGCGCGCCCATCCGCGGCCGAAGTCCAGCGACAGCCGGCCCGGCCCGGCCAGCAGCACCGCGACGGCGGCCATCCCGAGCATCGCCTCGAGCTCGATCCCGCCCTTGGCAGCGAAGAGTTGCAGACCCGCACCGCCGAGCGTCAGCTTGTACAGCGACGCGACGATCATCACGCCCAGTACTCCCGACGCCGCGATCGGCGTGAGTACACCCACCACCAGCATCACCCCTCCGCCGAGTTCGACCACGCCGTTCGCGATGGCGAGAATGTTCGTGTAGTGGTGGAAGCCCAGCGTGGGATTTCCGTTGGGACCCGAGTTCTCCAGGAACTGCTGGAAACCGTGGAGTCCCGGTCCGCCCCACACCCCGAACAGGTGCTGCGCCCCGTGGGCGGCCATCAACAGGCCGAGCGTCACGCGGAGCACCAACAGACCCAGGTCGGTGGTGCCGCGCTTGGACGCCTTCCGGGCGGCCTCGAGCTCGTCGGCCACCGGGCCGGCGAACCGACGCCGCCCGATGCGCTGGGTCGGGCGCTGCTCCGGGTTGCCATGCGCGTCGATCGGCACCGTCAGGCCCTCGGCCTCGGCCCGCGCAGCGGCGGCCCGTTCCCGGCCGCGGCGGCGGCTGTTGAGCCGACCGAAATCGTCGCGGTCGGGCGCAGGGGAGGCGACCTGCGTGGTCGGAAAGGCCTCGGTGGGACCGGCGTAGTCCCCGAACACCGGACCGGGTGCGGTGTCCGGGGCGTGCCAGCCGCCCCCCTCGGCTCCCGGGGCGCCACCCACCGCGCCCGTGCCCTGTTCCCACTGGCCGCGTTGCCGTGGCAGCGCCGGCCCGATCCCGGTGTCCGAATCGTCGTGCGGGTCCAGGATGCGCCCGGTGCGATCCCCCACGTCGGAGGTCTCACCGAACCGGGGCAGTTCGCCGGTCGCGCGATCCATGGGTGAGCCCGCCGTGTCGCGGGTCCCGGGCTGGTCGGTGCTCGTGGCCTTGTCCGATCGGTCCTTATCACTCACGTCTCCCAGGGTAGAGGGCTCCGGACCGCCGGAGGGTGACCGAACCGCGGTCCAGGCGGATCGAGACCAGGTCGGTACTGTGGCGACATGACCGTCGGCGACAGATCCCGCGGGCGCCGCCCCGGCGCGTCGGCGGCGTTGGTGTCGGTTCTCCTGGTCGCCGCTCTGGCAGGGTGTGCGGACTTCAGCGAGAGCGAGGCGTCTCCGTTCAGCGCCGAGCCCACCGGTGCGGCCACGACCACCACGACCCCGCCGCCCACCGCGTCGATGCCCCCCAAGCCGAAGGGGCCGTGCATCGATCAGGACCCCGCGGTGATCGCGACCTGCCTCACCGACCCCACGACGGTGCTACCGACCGACGACATCGTCCACACCTACGTGGCCCAGCGCAACGGCGATGTGTACTACACGACCACCGACCGGCCCAACCAGTTGCTGGTGCACATCCCGGTGGACGTCTCGGGTGACGGCGGGCTGCAGTCGATCGCGCTGTCGCCGCACTACGACGAGGATCGGCTGATCTACGCCTACATCACCACAGCCACCGACAACCGCGTCGTGCGGCTCACGCCGGGCGATGCCCCCAAGGTGATCCTCGCCGGCATCCCACGCGGCGACACCGGCAACGTGGGGTCGATCCTGTTCGCGAACAACAAGACGCTGGTGATCGCCACCGGCGACGCCGGTGATCCGGCAGCCGCCCACGACCCCGGGTCGCTCGCGGGCAAGGTGCTC
>CAJCHX010000390.1 GCA_903970215.1 Acidobacteriaceae bacterium | reverse complement strand
ACGGACGCGCCCGGGACTCACCTACGGACAAGGAGGTCGGTAGTGCCCAAGGTGAGCGAAGACCATCTCGCGGCTCGGCGGCGACAGATCCTGGACGGCGCGCGCACCTGTTTCGCCGAGTTCGGCTACGACGGTGCGACGGTGCGCCGGCTCGAGGCGGCGACGGGTCTGTCCCGCGGCGCCATCTTCCACCACTATCGCGACAAGGACGCGCTGTTCCTGGCGCTGGCGCACGAGGACGCCGAGCGCATGGCCGACATCGCCGCGACGCAGGGCCTCGTACAGGTCATGCGCGACATGCTGACTCATCCAGAACGCTTCGACTGGCTGGGAACGCGACTGGAGATCGCACGAAAGCTGAAGAACGACGCCGACTTCCGCGCACAGTGGACCGAGCGGTCGGCGGAGCTGACGGCGGCCACGCTGCGCCGTCTGGAGCAGCAGAAACAACGCGGGAGACTGCGCGACGATGTTCCGACAGAGGTACTACTCGGGTATCTGGACCTGGTATTGGACGGCCTGGTCACCCGGCTCGCATCGGGTCGCGGCACACAGCAACTCGAGGCCGTCCTCGATCTGGTCGAGGAGAGCGTGCGCCGACCGCAACCGGCGCGCCAGGGCTGAGCCGCGCCTCGGCCGCAGGGGCCTGCTTACAGGCCCGCGGTACCCATCGCGTCCTTGTACAGCAGTATCAGTCCTCCACGAGTGAGCGGCGCCGACTGCGCTTGCGCGTCGGAGGCGACGACGGCCTGCTCGGTCGACCCCGCGACGAGGAAGTCGGCCACCGCGCGCCGGGTGTGATCCGATGAGGTCACGAGCACGATGCCGCTCGTGATGCCGGCCTGCGAGTAGAGGCGGACGGAGTTGAGCGCATTCGACTGCGTGGACACCGCCCGGTCCTCCACCGTGATCCGGCTGGGCGAGACACCGTTGGCCACCAGCCAGTCGCGCATCTGGCCGGCCTCGGTCCGCCCGGCCTTGGGATTGCCGCCGGTGACGATGATCGGGAAGGACGGGTACGCCTGAGCCACTGCGAGCCCCTTGGTCAGCCGTTCGACCAATAGCGGGCGCATCGCCCCGTTGTTCTCCAAGCCGTACCCCAGCATGACGATGCCGGTCCCGGGAGCCAGCTGGGAGGGCACCTGATCGGTGAGTGGGAAGGTCAGCGCCTTCTGCACGTTCTGCATCAGGGCGACGGTCTTCTGCGCCTGTTCGGTGGGAAGTTGATTGATCGCGGCTTGCGCACCAGCGGTGTCTCCGATCGCCTGCCGCCACACGGCCGAGTACGTCAGGGCCTTCACGTTGGTGGGATCGGACGCGAGAACCGCGTTGTAGTCCGTGATCGCGCCTTCGATGTCCCCGCTGCCGAGCCGGCTGCTCGCCGCTGTGAAGGTGTCGGTCGTGGCTGGGGCCGCGGCGACCGGTGCGGCCGCAGTGAGCGCGGCGGCGGCAGCGATGGCGAGCGCACCCACGGTTCGGAGTACACGCGAGGGGCCAACGAGATTCATGAGGCGATTGTTGCAGACACGCCGCAACGGTGCCACGGGCACCGAGAAATGCCGCGAGTGAGGCTCCTGGACGCGATCGACGAACGGTACAAGAAGGACCTGAAGGCGTTGAAGGCCAATGGACAGGGCAACCAGACACCCCCGATCAAGAACTACCCGGCGCCGACTATTCGACGCGTTGACGCCGAACGGTGCACCCGCTTCATGCACGACCTCGCATGGACCACCACCGCCGCAGTTGCCGCACACTTCCATTGCGTAGGAATCACCTGGCCGGCCGACATGCTCACCTTCGACCGCTGACACACGTCATTGAGGATGCGTTAGTTTCGTCGCCCGAGTGCGGCACACCAGTCGCTCGTGGAGGCTCTAGAGCTAGATCGCCGGGCCACCCGGCGCGGGCGGCTCCGGCCGGGGGTGGCCCCGCATCGAGCGCGCGGCACGGTCGGCGGTCGTCTTCGTCTTGCGTGCGGCGGCCGCCTGGCGCTCGCGCGCGGTTCGCTCACGCTGGTAGTCGGCGGCGGAGCCGGTACCGGAGGCTCTGTGCTCGCGCATCGCCTCGTACAGCTGTGCGGCCCGCCGGTTGTCGCGGCTGATCGCGGAGCTCACCGACGCCGGGCGCGCATCGTCGAGGACTCCCGGGCGGATCTCCGCGGCCAGGTAGGACGAATCGGTCGTCAGCATCGCCACGTGGCGGGCGGCGTGCACCGCGGCCGCGTCGACGCGGTTCCAGTCGACCCGGTGGCCGGCGTCGGTGAGCATCAGGTCGAAGAACACCGTCTGCGAGCGGGAGTTGCCGTCGCGGAACGGGTGCAGCGCCGTGGTGTCGCCCCACAGGTCCGCGACCAGCTCCACCGCCGCGTCGACGTCGCCCGGCAGGGGGAGTGCATCCGCGATCCGGGAGAAGGTGTAGCGGATCTGCTCCGGCAGGAACTCGACTCGGCAGTGCGCCATGCCCATCGCGCCGGTCTCCTCCGTCCGCGGCCGGCCGGCCCACTCGTAGACGTCGCCGAGGATGTGCGCATGCAACCGCTGGAGGTGCGGAAAGTCGAAATCGCCACCGAACCGATAAGGCTCGATGGCGATCTCCCGGACACGCAGCGTGCTCGCTCGTTGCTCGAACGCATGCAATTCGGCCGCGTCTGTGATGCCCAGCCGATTCGGCAGGACCTCGTCGGTCACGCGGTCGCGTGGCGCTGCCGCGCGAGGACGTGTTCGCGCGCGGCAGCGATCTCCTCTTCAGTCGTCGACTGCCCGGTCTCGACACGCCGCAGCGCTGCCTCGTCCTCATCGGTCAGCGGCATCCCGGCCATGATGGCCGCGGCCCGCGCGACACTCGTAGCCCGATCCCACTCCTCACGCGTGTGTGCCGTGGTCATACAGATCACCCCTTCCGTCTAGTCGATTATAGCATCTGACCTGCGTGTTTGCTATAGAAGCGGTTCCACAACGCTGTCGTGTTCCCGAGCGTACTGCTCAGCCTCATCCCGCTCCGACTCCGTGAACGCGCGCACAGCCGCAGGATCTGCGGAGACCCGAACGAGCAGGGTCAGCTCCCCCAGCGCCGCCGCAGGTCGCGGCCGCCGACGCTCCGCCGGGCCGTCGCTCATATCCGGCCGTCCTCCCATTGCCCGAGAATCAGACCCGCTGCGCCGTCCGGTAGATCCTCGAAACGCGCGCTGTATCCCCGATCGCAGAACTTCCAGTAGTTCGCTTGCTGTGGTGGCAGATCTGCCGCATCCGGATCGGGCGAGAGCATCGGGATCGCGAACAGGCCTCGTTCGTACAACCGGCGGCCCACCGGGTCGTTGGGAATGAACTGCACGACGCCCATCGCCGACGGCACGAGCACTATCACCGCATCCAGTCCGGGGACCACGCACCGGGCCTTCACCACCTCGCCGCGCCGAATCCATTCCTCCCATTTCGTAATGACCGTCGCCGGGGCGGTATCGAGGAACGCAAGCGTTATGGGCAGATCCGGTGCGATCAGGATCGTATCCACGTCAGGCGCCCATCGCCGCGTTGAAGTACGCCTCCGCGCGCTGCTGATGGATCACGTACTCCGGCTTGCCGCCATCCCAGCCCTCCTGATCGTCCGACCAGCCCATCAGCTCGAAAGCCGTGGTGGCGCCGGGATTCGCACGGTAGAACCGGAACGTCCCGTACTCATCCCATGGTGCGGTCGGGATAGCCGCGATCATCGCGCCGGAGTCGTTCACCCAGAGCAGCGCGCCGATGTTGCGGGTGTCGCCCGGCTTAAGTCGGGCATTATTGCGATGTGATGTTGAGCCCGTGTACGCCAGCCGTGGGGCAGGTAGCAGGAGTCCCCTCGCACACATGGTGGGATCTCGTTACCTCCTCTGCAGCGGGGGGATTGGCAACGGTAGTGGCGGCCGCCATAGCTGGCGGATTGGCTTTGTCGAGCATGCGACGAACCGATCAACAACATCAAGCGACACTCGCGGCGCAGGACCGGGATCGCCGGATCGAACGAACGTGGGACCGGGTTACGTGGATCTCCGAGGTGTCCGCCGACTATACGGTTGCTAGCCTATTGCTAGCCTCGATCTTTCGTGAGGGGCACGCGTCGGCCTGATCGGTTTCGGATTGCTGTTTCTGGCGCGGTTCGCGCGGGTTGGGCATGGTGTGGTGGCCCGGTGTCGTCGGGTGGCGTCGGGTTCCACAGTCCCGCAGTGTCG
>CAJCHX010000389.1 GCA_903970215.1 Acidobacteriaceae bacterium | reverse complement strand
GCCGCCGGAGAGCTTGCCTGGCTTGCGATCGAGGTACTCGGTGAGGTCGAGCAGTCGGGCCGCTTCAGCGACCTTCTCTGCGCGCTGTTCGACGGGCACGCCGCGCATCTTGAGCGCGAAACCCATGTTCTCGCCGACGGTCTTGTTGGGGTACAGCGCGTAGTTCTGGAACACCATCGCGATGTCGCGGTCCTTCGGCGCCACGCCCACCATCGACTTGCCGCCGATCCGGATCGTCCCCGAATCGATCTCCTCGAGACCCGCGAGCATCCGCAGCGCGGTGGACTTACCGGAACCCGAGGGGCCGACCAGGACCACGAACTCGCCGTCCTCGATGTCGAGGCTCAACGAATCGACGGCCAGCTTGTCCGCGCCGGGATAGACGCAGCATGCGTTTTCGTAGCTGATGGAAGCCATCGAAGAACTCCTACTTTATTGCGCCGAAGCTCAGGCCTCGGACCAGTTTGTTTTGTGCGATCCAGCCGCACAGGACGACGGGGAGGGCGGCCAAGACGGAGGCGGCCGACAGCTTGGCGTAGAACAGTCCCTCGCTGGACATGAATCCGACCAGCGCGACCGGCACCGTCTGCGCCCGGACGGCGGTCATGTTCACAGCGAAGAAGAATTCGTTCCAGGAGAAGATCACGCAGATCAGCGCGGTTGCAGCGATCCCGGGGGAGATCAACGGCAGGATCACCTCACGCACCGACCGCCACAGGCTCGCCCCGTCCATCCCCGCGGCCTCGAGCAACTCACCCGGGACCTCGAGGAAGAAGCTGCGCATCATCCACACCGCGATGGGCAGGTTCATCGATGTGTACAGGACCACCAGGGTCCAGATGTTGTCCAGCATCCCGATCTTGCCCACGATCACGTACAGCGGGATGATGGCGGCCACGATCGGCAGCATCTTGGTGCTGATGAAGAAGAAGAGCGCGTCCTGCGTCTTTCGCACCGGGCGCAGCGACAGCGCGAACGCGGCCGGAACACCCAGGGCGAGCACCAGGATCATGGACACGATGGTGGCGAAGAGCGAATTGAGGATCGCCGTGCCGACGCCGCTTCCGAGCACGCTGTGGAACTCGGACAGGGTGGGGCTGAAGAAGATCTTCGGCGTGGGCGTGGCCGCGTCCTTCTCCTGCTTGAACGCCGTCAGCACCATCCACAGCACCGGGAAGAAGAAGCCGATGCAGAGGATCCAGGTGATCGTGGTGAGGGCGGAAGCCTTGGGGTCGAAGCGCTTTCGTACCTTGACCGATTCGGCCGATGACGAACCGGTGGCCGGTGTCGTAGTGCTCATGCTGCCTCCTCCGTACCGGAAAAGCTCGTGAAGATCAGTCGTAGGGCGAGGGTCGACACGATGATCGTCACGATCACCGTGACCACCCCCATCGCCGCGGCCTGCCCGATGTCGAAGCCCAGGAAGGCCCGCTGGTAGATGTAGTACGGCAGGTTCGCGCTGGACACACCCGGGCCGCCCTGCGTCATCATGTAGACCGTGTCGAACGTGTTGACCAGGTAGATCGCGCCCAGCACCGCGCCGAGTTCGATGAAGCGCCGCAGGTGCGGCAGCGTGAGTTCCCGGAAGAGCCGCAGCGGGGTGGCGCCGTCGACCCGCGCAGCCTCGGCGATGTCGCTCGGCATCGACTGCAGGCCGGCCAGGATCAGCAGCATCATGAACGGCGTCCACTGCCACACCAGTTCGGCCATGACGCATTCCAGTGGGAATCGGCTCAGCCAGTCGACGCCGCCTATCCCGACCAGGCTCAGCAGCCAGTTGATGATTCCGTTGGACGGGTCGAACAGGCTGGTCTTCCACAGCAGCGCGGCCGCGACCGGGGTCACCAGGAACGGGGTGATGAGCAGCGTCCGAACGACACTGCGCCCGATGAACTTCCGGTCCAACAGCAGGGCGAAGATCAGCCCCAGGGCCACCGAGATGATGACCGTTCCGACGATCATCACCACCGTGTTGAGCGCTACCGAGCGGAACTGGCTGTCTTTGAACACCGACACGTAGTTCTGCAACCAGACGAAGCGCTCGGAACCCGGGCGCACGAGGTTCCAGGACTGAGTGGAGTAGAAGAGGGTGAACAGGAACGGGATCTGGGTGACGATGATCATGAAGACCAGGGCGGGCAGAAGCGGCCCCCGTCGGCGCCACCCCTCCGCGCGGGAGACGGTGTCGCGCTTGGACTTCAACGTGGCGCTGCGCGGACCGGGCGCGGCGACCGAGTCGACGAATGCGGTTGCCATGGCTACGAACCCTTCTGGTATGACTTGCCGACGTTCTCGGCGTACTGCTGCGACTGCTCGAGCGCCTTCGCCACCGAGACTTGACCCGCGACCGCGGCGCTGATCTGCTGGCTGACGAGCGTGCCGAGGTCCTGGAATTCCGGGATCGCGAGGAATTGGATCCCCGTGTACGGCACGGGATCGACGGTGGGATGCAGCTGGTCGGCCTTCTGCATGGCCGTCAGCGTCGGCCCCGCGTAGGCCTGCGCGACCGCCGCGTACGCGGGGAGCTGGTAGGTGGACTCGCGGCTGCCCGGGGGAACGTGGCTGGGGCCCAGCGTCTTCGCCACGCCGGCGATGTACTGCTTGCTGGTCATCCAGGAGACGAACTGCCAGGCCGCATCCTTGTGGCTGCTCTTGGCGGGAATACCGAGCGACCACGTGTACAGCCAGCCGTTGTCGCCCTTGACCGCTCGGGGCGCGGGCACATAACCGACGTCGCCGTGGACCGCGCTCGTCGCCGGGTCCTCGAGCACCGACACGGCCGAGGTCGCGTCGTACCACATGGCGGTCTGGCCCTGTGCCATCAGGTTTGCGCACTCCTGGAATCCGGATGCGGCGGCGCCCGGCTCTCCGTACCTGCGCACGAGGTCGACGTACATGCTCACGGCGCGCTCCACCTGGGGACTGGTGAGCTGGGCGTTCCAGTTCTGATCGAACCAGCGCCCGCCGTAGGCATTGATCACGGTGTCGAGCGGCGCGAGTACCTCGCCCCAGCCCGGATCGCCGCGCAGGCAGATCCCGTATCGCTTGGCGGCGCGGTCATCGAGCTTGGCCGCATACTGGGCGACCTCGTCCCAGGTGGGGTTGGGATCTATCGTGATGCCCGCGGCCGCGAACAGCTTCTTGTTGTACATCAGGAAGGACGACTCGCCGTAGAACGGCACCGAGTACATGTCGCCGTTCACGGACAGTGCCGAACGGAGGCTGGGGATGAAGTCGGCGGCATCGTAGGACGGGTCGGCGGCGATGTAGGGCTGCAGATCGGTGAGCCAACCGTTCTTCGCCCACATCTGTGTCTCGTAGTTGCTCACCATCACGGCGTCGAACTCGCCGCCCCCGGTCGCGACGGAGGCAGTGATCTTGGCGCGCGCCTCGTTCTCGGGGAGCGAGACGAAGTGCAGCTTGATGCCGGGATGAGCCTGCTCGAACTGGCCGGACAGCGAGATCGCGTCCTGCATCTGCGAATTGGAGACGATCGCGATCGTGATGGCGTCGGCGCCGCCGCCGGTCAGCGAACCTGCGCCCGCGCAGGCGGACACGGTCAGCCCCACGGCAGCCGCCAGGGCGGCTAGGCGAGTGCGGCGTCGGATGGTTGGGGGCCGCGTTCTCATCGGCGCTCCTCCTGTCGGCTGAGGAGCCATTCGGCCGTGGCCAGGTCGGTCACGGCGATGGTGGCGTAGCCGCCACGGAGGGCTCCGAGGATCGATTCGCGGCGATGCTCGCCGCCGGAGATGAGGATCGACGTCCGGCAGGCCCGGATGTCGTCCAGCGGAACGGAAACGGTCCGATCCACCAGGCTGGAGTGGACGGCGGCACCGTCGGCGTCGTAGAACCGACCGCCGATCTCGCCGACCGCGCCCAGCGTCACGAGCTCGCCGAGGATTGCCGCGTCGATGTACGCGCCCTCGAAGAGCGTGGTCGACGTCGACACCGAGCCGACGCCGAAGAGCATCACGTCTGCCTCCTTGGCAGCCGAAAGTGCCTGGGAAAGTATGGAATCCCGGGCCATCGCGCGGACCGTCTCCGGGTCCGCGAAGAGTGGGGCGATCAGCCGCACGGGCCGGGCGCCGAGGCGCTCGGCGAATCGCGACAGCGCGTGGTCGACGCCGGTGTGGTACTCGACCGACGTCATCGACCCGTCCATCTGCACCACTCGGGCGCAGCTCGCGCTGTTGCCCAGGGCATCGGCGACGGCCACCTGTTCAGGGCCCCAGGTGAATCCGAGCGTGTCGCCACTGGACAGCCGGCGCGCGAGCATCGACGCGCCGGCACGGCCGAGCGCCGCGTCGCCCGACGGGGTTCCGTCCGCCGGGTCGGCCATGATGAACGCCTCATCGAGCCCGAACGCCCGCTCGAGCGCGCGTTCCAGGTCCGGATGGATGGAGGCCGCCAGGTGCGATGGAGCGCGGACGGTGACGGTGACCAACCCCTGCGCCCGGGCGCGGGCCACGAGCCGGCCGGCCGTCGGCCGGGAGACCCCGAGCCGCTCGGCGATCTGTGCCTGAGTGAGACCTTCGAGGTGGTACATGGTCGCGGCTCGCATGAGCAGGCGCAGGTCGTGCCCGGAATCGGGGGGGCCTTGCGGGGAGGGCGTCACGTCGGGGCTCCGTTGCTCCTGTGTCGTGCTCCTGTGGTCGGTTCCCCAGGAGCGTGAGCAAATGCTCACTAGCGGTGATCCTGCTCACTACGTTAACATCCATCGTGTGACCTACGCAACAATCCCGAACGAACCGCCGGCCCGGATGCGCGCGAGTGTGCTGCACCCGGGCGGCACCGTTTCCGTCGAGACCAGACCCGTTCCAGTACCCGCGGCCGGGGATGTGCTGGTACAGGTCGCGGCAGTCGGAGTGTGCGGTTCCGACACGCACTACCTGCGGCACGGCCGCATCGGCGACTTCGTCGTGACCGGGCCGATCGTCCTCGGGCACGAGGCGGCCGGGCGCATCGTCGCCGTGGGTGACGGCGTGCCCGTCGCGCGGCTCGGCGAGCGCGTGTCGATCGAGCCGCAGCGGCCCGACCCGGCTTCTGCAGAATCGCTGCGCGGCGACT
>CAJCHX010000388.1 GCA_903970215.1 Acidobacteriaceae bacterium | reverse complement strand
CGCGAACACCTCGGCCGCGACGGCGGTCGCGGCCGCGCCGACCCCGAGCCGGTGGGCCAGGCGCTCGCCCTCGATGTCGACGTTGGGCAGAATCCTGTCCAGCCACTTCGGCAGCCACCACGCGTACTTGCCCAGCAGCATCATGATCGACGGGATCACTACGAGGCGGACGATGAAGGCGTCGAAGAACACCGCGGCGGCCAGACCGAAACCGATCTCCTGAACGAAGCTCTGGTCATTGAGCATGAACGAGGAGAACACCGAGATCATGATGATCGCGGCCGCCGTCACCACCCGCGCGCCATACCGCACACCGGTCACCACGGATGCTTTGGCGTCACCCGTGTGCACGTACTCCTCGCGCATCCGAGATACCAGGAAGACCTGGTAGTCCATGGCGAGGCCGAACACGATGCCGATCAGGAAGATCGGCAGGAACGATACGAGTGGCTGGGTGTTGTCAATCACCCCCAACGCGCCCTTCTGGAACACCGCGACGGTTGCGCCGAACGTCGCGACCACCGACAGCAGGAATCCGAGCGCCGCCGTGAGCGGCACCAGAATCGAGCGGAACGCGATGAGCAGCAGGATGAAAGCGAGTCCGACCACTATCCCTAGATACGCAGGTAATACGTTCTTGAGCTTGTCCGAGACGTCCATCTCGATCGCCGTCTGCCCTGCGACTCCGTGGTCGAGCCTGAACTGCTGGCCGCCCACGTCGATCGGGATGTCGGCGCGCAACGAGTTCACGAGATCGTGGGTCGCCTGGTCGTTGGGCCCGGACTTGGGGGTGACCGTGATTGTGGCGGCGGCGTTCTGCGGCGCGAGCTGGGTGATCTGTGCGTTGGCGATGTCGCCGAGATCCCGGGTCCAGTCGTTGATGATGCTCCCGTACGTCTCCAGACGCAGGTTCTCCGGCAGCGTGCTGCCGTCGATGGCCACGAGGAGCGGGCCGTTGGCCCCGACCCCGAAGCCGTCACTGATCAAGTCGTAGGCCTTGCGCTGACTGGTCGACTTCTCGGACTGGCCGGCGCCGGGCAACGCCGTCTGCATGTCCTTGATGGGGATCGCGAGGACGCCGAGCACCGCCACGCCGGCGATGAAGGTGATCAACGGGACGCGCTGAACGATGCGGCCCCACCGGAGGCCGTTGGCCACCCTGCCCTCGCCCTCGTTTGTGTCCTGCGGATGAAGTCCGCGGACGCGGCCGGCGAACACCTTGCCGCCGAACAGCCCTAGCAACGCAGGCAGCAGTGTGATGGCGATGAGGACGGCGATGAACACGCCCCAGGCGGCCGCGACGCCCATCTGCCCGAGGAACGACATGCCGATGAATGCAAGGGCACCGAGGGCGATCATGACGGTCAATCCAGCGAAGATCACGGCCGATCCCGCCGTGCCGATCGCGACCCCGGCCGCCTCGGCGCGTTGCTCTCGGGTAGTCGCCCCGAGCCTTCTCAATTCGTGTCTGTACCGAGAGACGATGAACAGCGCGTAGTCGATGGTGACGGCGAGGCCGATCATCGACGTCAGGACGCTCGGAAACGTACCCAATTGGGTGAAGTGAGTCGCGATCTGCACACCCATGAGCGCGACGGGAACACCGATGATCGCGTTCATCAACGGCAGGCCCCAGGCGACCAGCGAAGCGAAGGTGATCACCAGGACGATCGCGGCGACCAGGCCGCCGATCAGCTCCGAGTTGCCACCGGCGTCGCTTTTGCTCTGGGCCGCCGACCCCATCGCCTCGACTTGCAAGCCGTCGTTCCGGCCGATCTGGGCGGCGGCATCGATCTTGTCGGGGAAGTCCTTCGGCAGGTCGGTGATCTTTTTGTCGAAACTCACCGACAGGCGCGCGGTGCGGCCATCAGCACTGACCGGGGCGTTGACCTTCGCGTCGGCGGCCTGCTGCTCGGTGGTGCGGACGGAGGCGATGGCCTGCTTCTGTTGCTGGGACTTCGCGTGTTGCGAGCGCTGTTCGGGCGTCATCTGCGCCTGGTCGACAGGGGCCGGCCGCGTCGGGTTGGAGACGAGGTTGGCTCCCTTGAGATCGGGCAGCGCCTTGATCGCAGCGATGGTGGCGTCCAGGGCCGCCTCGTTGTCCTTGTCCGTCAGCAGACCGTGCTCGGCACGGAACACGAATGTCGCGTTAGCCGCCGTGAACGGGTCGGTGGTGCCCTGCCCGCCGAGCTTGGCGTTCATGATGTCCGTCGCCTTCTGCGACGGCATCCCGGGCAACGAGAAATTGTCGACCGTCGGCTTCGACAGGGTGATACCGCCGACGATCATCCCGACCAGCACCACGACCCACACCAGGATCACCGCGAGGCGGTGCAGGTACGCGAACCGTCCGATCCGGTACAGCAGCAATGCCATCTTCTCAGCTCCCAGTCTGTGGTTCCGGGCGGTGGACTCGCGCAGCGCCGAAGCGCGCAACCCATCAGCGTCCGCGCCCGAAGTCTCGAGCACCACGGTACATCAACCGGAGGATGCGACTCCACTTGAACGCCGACGATCCACGCCGCCTCGTCCCCGCCCCGAAGGGCAGGCTCGTCAGCCAGCGTACCGATTCGCACGATCGGGAAGAACGGTATTTTTCCGACAGTGCAGTGACCTCGGTCACCGTGGCCGCCCGCTACCGTTGGGGCATGCGCACAGGCAACCGTCCGCAGCCGGCCGAGTTCTCCACAACCCGATCGGACCGCACCGCGGTCCGCTTGGGGATCGCGGTGGTGACCGTCGTCACCGGAACCGAGATCGGAAGAGCACAC
>CAJCHX010000387.1 GCA_903970215.1 Acidobacteriaceae bacterium | reverse complement strand
TGTATAGCACGAACGATCGTACTAAAGTCTAGGTGATCCGGGTCACACCCGGCAGAGGGAAGGAAATCAGTCATGCCATTCGTGAATGTCAAGGTCATAGAGGGCGTCTTCACCGCCGATCAGAAGCAGGACATGGTTCGTCGTCTGACGGACACGATGGTGGAGATCGAAGGTGAAGCGATGCGCCCGGTTACCTGGGTGGTCGTGGAGGAGGTGGCAAGCGGGGACTGGGGCATCGGCGGGACGCCGATGCACACCGCGGATGTGAAGGCGCTCGCCGCCGGCCAAGCAGCCGTTTAGCCGAGTCGCTCCGTTGCGTGGAGGCGGGGGTCTGCGACAGCTCCCCCGCTCCCCGACCCACATCAGGCGGGATCGAGCGCCACGCCTGGTCGGACGATCCTTGTGCACTGATTCGACAGCTGTCAATATAGATGGATGTCGAATGACTTGGCTGTCGAGGACGTCACCGTCCGCTGCTCACCGCTCGTGCGGGAACCGCTCACCGAGGCGCAGGCCGTCGATCTGGCGGCAGTATTCAAAGCTCTCGGCGATCCGGTCCGGCTGCGGCTGCTCAGCCTGATCGCCAGCCATGCGGGCGGAGAGGCGTGCGTCTGCGACATCGCTCCGGTCGTCGACGTGTCCCAGCCGACCGTCTCGCACCACCTGAAGGTCCTGCGGAACGCCGGCCTGCTGGAATCCGATCGCCGTGCGTCCTGGGTGTTCTACCGGGTCGTCCCCGGTGTCCTCGACGCTCTAGCCGCCGCCTTGCGCCCCGACGCAGCTCGAATCGACACCGCACCGCTCGACACCGCACCGCTCGATACCGCCTCCCGGACGGTGACCGGCGCGTGAACATCACTCCGACCATCGACACCGAACACCCGGCCGTGGTCGGGAAGCTCCCGACGCTCGACCGGTTCCTGCCGGTGTGGATCGGCGTCGCGATGGCCGTCGGGCTACTGCTCGGCCGGTTGATCCCGGGCTTGAACGCCGCCCTGGAGAAGGTGCAGATCGACGGCATCTCCGTGCCCGTCGCCCTGGGCTTGCTGATCATGATGTACCCGGTGCTGGCCAGGGTCCGGTACGACCGCCTCGGCACCGTCACCGGCGACCGCCGCCTGCTGATCGGATCGCTGATCCTCAATTGGCTCGTCGGGCCGCTGCTGATGTTCACCCTCGCCTGGCTGCTGCTACCGGACCTGCCGGATTACCGGACCGGGTTGATCATCGTCGGGCTGGCCCGGTGCATCGCCATGGTGATCATCTGGAACGACCTGGCCTGCGGCGACCGGGAGGCCGCCGCGGTGCTGGTCGCCGTGAACTCGCTGTACCAGGTGGTGATGTTCGCCGTCCTCGGCTGGTTCTACCTGTCGATGCTACCCGGCTGGCTCGGCCTGGCGACCACCACCATCGCCACCTCCCCCTGGGAGATCGCCACGTCGGTGCTGATCTTCCTCGGCATCCCCCTGGTCGCCGGGTACCTCAGCCGCAGGTTCGGCGAGAAGGCCAAGGGGCGCGGCTGGTACGAAGCCGAGTTCCTCCCGCGCGTCGGCCCCTGGGCGCTGTACGGGCTGCTGTTCACCGTCGTCATCCTGTTCGCCCTGCAGGGCTACCAGATCACCTCCCGCCCCTTCGACATCGCCCGGATCGCCCTGCCGCTACTCGCCTACTTCGCGATCATGTGGGGCGGCGGCTACCTGTACGGGCGCGTCGTCGGCCTGGGCTACCAGCGCACCACCACCCTTGCGTTCACCGCCGCCGGAAACAACTTCGAGCTTGCTATCGCCGTCGCCATCGGCACCTACGGCGCCGCCTCTGGCCAGGCCCTCGCCGGTGTCGTCGGCCCGCTGATCGAGGTCCCCGTCCTGATCGGCCTGGTCTACGTCTCCCTGGCCCTGCGCAGACGGTTCCCCACCACGACAGCCACCGCCGTGCAGGCGTGAGCTCGCCGACACCCGTGGAAGGAGATCACCGCCCATGAGTACCACTCCGTCCGTGCTGTTCGTCTGCGTCAAGAACCGCGGCAAGTCCCAGATGGCCGCGGGCCTGATGCGCAAGGCCGCCGGTGATGCCGTCGAGGTCCACTCCGCCGGCACCGCGCCGAAACCCGGCGGCAGCGTCAACCCGCTCTCGGCACAATCGCTGCTCGAGGTCGGCGTCGACCTGACCGGCGAGCTCCCGAAGCCGATCGACCCCACTCTGCTGGCCAGGGTCGACCTGGTGGTCACTCTCGGCAGGGAGGCGGTCGTCGACGTGCCCGACGGTGTCGCGTACGAGAACTGGGACACCGACGAGCCCTCCGAGCGAGGCATCGACGGCCTCGACCGGATGCGGCTGGTCCGCGACGACATCGCGGCCCGCGTCGACGACCTGACCCGGCGCCTCACCGTCCGCGCTGAGGGTCAGTCCTTGTAGTCGGGCGCGATGCGGTCCAGTAGTCGAAGCAGGGCCGCCCATGCCAGGTCGTACGCTTTGTCGTCGGTGTAGTCGTCGCTCCCGTCGCCGCAGAACTGGCGCGCGGTGTGTTCGGCGATCTCGGGCGACGGGATGCGTAGTTCGCCTGAGTGTTGTGCGGCGATCTGGATCTGGCAGGCACGTTCGAGGTAGTACATGCGCAGGAATGCGTCTTGAGCTGATGTGCCGGTGGTGAGGAGGCCGTGGTTGCGCAGGATCATGGCGGAGTGTTGTCCGAGGTCTGCCACCAGGCGTCGCCGCTCGGTGAGATTCAGGGCGATGCCTTCGTAGTCGTGGTAGCCGACGCGGTTGTAGAACTCCATCGAGATCTGGTTGAGCGGGAGCAGGCCGTGCTCTTGGGCGGCGACGGCGCAACCGGCCTGGGTGTGGGTGTGGAGCACGCATTGTGCGTCTTCACGCGCGGCGTGGATCGCTCCGTGGATGACGAAGCCGGCGGGGTTGACCTCGAACGCGGACGGTGCCACCAGATTGCCGTCGAGATCGACCTTCACCAGGTTCGACGCGGTGATCTCCTCGAACAGCAGTCCGTACGGGTTGATCAGGAAGTGGTGCTCGGGGCCGGGTAGCCGTACGGAGATGTGGGTGAAGATCAGATCGGTCATCTTGAAGTGGGCGATCAGTCGGTACACGGCCGCGAGTTCACGCCGCAGCTGTACCTCGGTCTTGGTGATGGCGGTGAGCTTGGTGCGACCCGGCCAGCTCCAGGCGTCGCTCCTCATGATCGACCACCTTCGGGAGTCGGGTATCGATCCACAACCTCGAGCGGACTCGGCAGCATCCTTGACACGCTGGTCGGGGCGAACGTATACCGCCACCGCGTCTCCTCCCGCCCGCTCGGATGGATCACGCTGAACGCGAACTCCCGACCGGGATCCGCTGCGGTGATCGTGCATTCGGTCTTCCACTTGAGCGGCCCGAGATGATTCGAGCCCTGGAAGCGCACACCGACGGCGGGTCCCGTCGCACCGTCGAGCCAGTGGCAGTGGTGCGTCTCCGGTGACCACTCCCCCATCCGTGTCACATCGGAGACGAGGGCGTAGACACGAGCCGGTGGCACTGCCACGTGGACGCGGGCTTCGCCTCGTGTCGCCGAAGACATGACCGGAATGCTACGCGGACCGGGGCAGGTGATCCTGCTTTGATGTCGGCGTTGTGGCCTGGGGCGCGGGTGTCGCCCAGGCTGTTGACGTTGTTCGTAAGGTTGTTCGTATCCGTGGCGTGCTGGGAGATGAAGTGCGGATCGAGTGGATCGTGTGGAGGTGACGATGGGACGGCGATCGCGGGGTGCGCTCGAGCGTGAGGTTCTGACGTTCGTGGCCGGGGCATCCGCGCCGGTCACGGTCGCCGAGACGGTCGCCGGCCTGGGGGATCCAGATGTGGCGTACACGACCGTCATGACGATCCTTACGCGCCTCGTCGACAAGGGGGCGTTGGTGCGGGAGCGGCGCGGACGCGCGTTCGCGTATGCGGCGGCGGTGGCGCCGCCGTCGATGTCGGCGGCTCGTGCTGCTCGCCGGATGCGACATCTCCTGCACGATGAGGGGCACCGCGCCGATGTGTTGGCCCGGTTCGTCGCCGAACTGGACCCGGACGATGAGCAGACACTACGGCGGCTGCTGGACGGGCACCGCGACGATGATCGGCCTTCGCCGGAGTCCCGCTGATGATGCTCGACCCGATGGATGTCGCGGTGGTCGGGGCGCCGGCGATGGTGGCGGTGGCAGGGTTCGTCGGCCCGATCGCGGCGCGGTGGGGACGGCCGTCGGTGGTGGTGCGGCTGGTGCCGGTCGCTGCGGTGGCGACTGCGGTCGGCGCCGGGTTCTCGCTCACGGTGGTCGCGCTGTACCTGCTTGCGCACATGAGCCGACTGGCCCGGATCGGGCGTTGGTCGGCCGCCGCCGTCCCGTACCCGGCGAGCCTCCCCTGGCCCGCAGGCGTCCCGATCGCCCTTCTGGTCGCCGCACTGCTCACGGCAGCTGCGATCCACACAGTTCGGACGGTGCGCCGGTTCTGGTCGGCGAACACCGCGTGCCGTTACCTCGGGGCGCCGACGACGCGGCATTCCGGCGATCCGGTGATCGTGGCCGACGACGTGCCGGACGCGTATGCCATGCCGGGCCTGCCCGGACGGGTGGTCATCTCGACCGCCATGGTCGCAGCGCTCACCGAGGACGAACGGGAAGCGCTCATCGCTCACGAGATGTCGCACCTGATGCATCGCCACCACCTGTGGATCCAGCTCAGCGAGATCGCTGCGACGGCCAATCCGCTGTTGTGGCGCATCCCGCCGGCGGTGCGGTACGCGGCCGAACGATGGGCGGACGAGGACGCGGCAGTGCACGTCCGGGACCGGGCACTGACCGCCCGCGCCAT
>CAJCHX010000386.1 GCA_903970215.1 Acidobacteriaceae bacterium | reverse complement strand
ATCGCCGGGCGCGACGAGCGGCGCCGCACCAGCCTGCGCAGGGCCGGGGCCCGCCAGCGCCCCGAACTCGAAGAACCCGCCGTTCCCGAGCAGTGCGATCCGCTCACGCGCGGTGAGCTTGCCGCGGCCGTGCTGCTTGGCCACCTTCTCCGCTCGGGCCTCGTCGGCGACCGCTGCGTACGCGGCACGAACCCGTTCGGCGAGAGCGTCCTCGTCGGCCGTCACGACACCGCGATCCCCGCGTGGGACGACGTCACGGGCACCGACGAATCCTTCTGCTCGATCACGAGCGCCACGCTAACAGCGCGTCACGCCGCTGATCCCGGACGGTGCAGAATCGGAAGATGACAAGCCGACAGAAGATCCCCGGGCCCGACCATCCCATCGCCGTCGAGCCCAGCCCCGCCCACGTCACCGTCCGGACGGCCGGACACGTCGTCGCCGACTCCCACGCCACGCTGCTGCTGCGAGAGGCCGACTATCCGCCGGTCCACTACGTCCCACTCGCCGACGTCGACGAGTCGGTACTGAGGCCCAGCGCGACGCAGACGTACTGCCCGTACAAGGGCGAAGCGTCGTACTACAGCATCGAGACGACGGACGGCTCGGTAGCCGACGCGATCTGGACCTACGTCGATCCTTACCCCGCCGTAGCACCGATCGCCGGGTACGTGGCGTTCTACCCGGACCGGGTGACGATCACCGTCGACGGGAAGCCCTGACCCGACCGCACGCGTCGGTGATGTACACGACGAGCGGCACGATCACGAAGGCAAGGACGAGGAGCGAGATCGCGAGGACGTTCGCCCCGCGGTGCGGATGCGTGAAGATGCTTTTGAAGTTGAATGAGACCAGCAGGAACAGCGCGAATGCGAAACCGACGACGGGAAGTACCTTCCCGGTGAGCGCCGACGTCCGGATGTGTGCCCACCGCGGGTCGGAACCGAGAAGCATTCCAGCGACGATGGCGAGCAGGTAGGCACCAGCGACGATGATCACCGCGACCGGGATCGCACGCGGGAGGGTCTTGTCCGGCTCGTCCATCTCCTCTGCGGCGCTGGCGATGGACTCGAACCCGGTATGGGCGTATGGCGCCACGATCACTGCGAGGACGATGCTGGCGAACAGGACCAGCATCAAGACCACGAACGCCGCCGTCTTTGACGCTGAGCAGACCGGACTGCGCGGACCAGTCCCGATGCGGAAACACCACCTGGAGGAAGGTCGCCACGACGAACGACGCGAGGGTCCCCCACGCGATCGCTCCGGTGAAGGCGTGCGTCACGCCGACGTAGATCGCCGGCCGGTGCCCCAGTAGCCGAGCCTGCGCGTCGCGACCTCGCTCGACGTCGGCTCGCTCGGCTTCAGCTCGCTCGGCATCGCTTCCTCTCGCGTCGGTCGAATCAAACGAACGGATCGGCATGACCGTATCCGACCCGACGTGGTCACAATAGAAGTCGCCTGGCCACCGACCGTTCGCAGAACGGCCGATACCCATTCATGTCCCCCACGTAACTTCCGCAGAGTCAACGCGGCGATGTGCGGAACCACATCGTTGAGGCGGCGTGGAACCTGCCCGCGAAGTGACGACGCCAGCGGACACACCAGGTGTACAGCAATTAGTCAGGGAAGACGATATGACGGATATGATCTCCGAGGCGCCACCTCTCGAAAAGGGCAAGACTGTCCAGCAATACATCGACGAGCAGCCGGTCTGGCCGGACGGCACGCCGTTGCATTCCACTCCGATGACCTCGATGCAGTTCCGGATCTGGGCGCTCGCCTGCGCAGGCAAATTCTTCGAGGGCATGGTCGTGTTCATGACCGGTGTGGCCGTGCCGCTCATCGCGATCCAATTCCACTTGAATTCGGCCGACAAGGGCATGGTGACCGCCGCCTCCCTGGCCGGAATCCTGGTGGGCGCTTCGGCGCTGGGAGGTCTCGCCGACTCCTTCGGACGCAAGCGCATGTTCATCGCGGAAATGGTCATCTTCGTCGTCTTCCTCGTGGCGCTGACGATCTCGCCCAACTTCATCACGCTGGTGATCTGCCTGTTCGGCGCCGGACTCGCACTCGGGTGCGACTACCCCACTGCGCACATGGTGATCTCGGAGAGCATCCCGACCAAAGCACGCGGACGACTGGTGCTCAGTGCATTCGCATTCCAGGCCGTCGGCGCCTGCGTTGGCACCACCGTGGGCTTTCTGATCCTCATGGCTTCGCCGCACCTCGACTCCTGGCGGTGGATGTACGCGACGACGATCATCCCGGCGATCCTGGTCGTGGTCGGTCGCCTGTTCATCTCGGACAGCGCGCAGTGGCTGGTCGCGAAGGGTCGCGTCGAGGACGCCGAGGAGGCCACGAAGCAGCTGCTCAAGCGTGTGCCCCAGTACCCCAAGTCGATCTCGCTGCGACACCTGGCGCACAAGCACAAGGAGCACGAGGGCAAGACCGGTTACCTCACGCTGTTCAACAAGGACAACCGTCGCGCGACGATCCTGTCCTCGGTTCCGTGGTTCCTCCAGGACCTCGCCACCTACGGCATCGGCATCTTCACCCCGACCATCCTGGCCGCCGTGCTCGGCTCGACGGCCAAGGGTCACGCCGTGTCCAGCACCATCAAGAACGACATTCTGGGCGCCCAGGGTACGGCGCTGATGAACATCCTGTTCATCGTCGGCATCATCGTCGCCATCATGCTGGTGGAGCGGGTCGGGCGAATCAAGTTGCAGATCTTCGGCTTCATCGGCTGCGCGGTGGGTCTGCTGTTGACCGGACTGTCCGAGCACTCGGACGGCACGAACAACATGGTCCTGCTCTTCGCCGGCTTCACCGTGTTCTACTTCATGACCAACCTGGGCCCCAACTCCATGACCTACCTTGTGGCCGGCGAGGTCTTCCCCACCCGGGTACGCGGTAAGGGCGCGGGTTTCGCGGCGTCGTTCGCGAAGATCGGTGCTGTGCTGACGGCGTTCCTGTTCCCGACCCTGCTCAACGTGCTCGGCACGACCACGCTGCTGTACGGCCTGGTGTGCACTGCTCTGCTGGGTGCTGTGGTCACCTACTTCTTCAAGATCGAGACCACGGGCGTCAGCCTGGAGTCGGTCGGTAGTTCGGACAGCTCCGAGAGCTGATCCCCCGCGACTGACGACGGGCCTGGCGTTGTGCGCCAGGCCCGTCGTTGCGTTGGTCGACCGACCACGCCGTCAGAACGGAAGTTCCAGGTGCCAGACCCGCATTCCAGGCGTCTCCATAAGCCACCGTTGGCTTGCGACCAGATGGATGATCCGCAGGGGTCCGAAGATCAGGACCGCTGCCAGCGGCAGTTCCGCGAACGCGGCAGTCGCCATCGCGACCGGCAGATCGTGCGGCTCGGACGTCATGATGTCGAACCATGCATCACACACCAGCAGCACTCCGGTCGCGAAACCGGTGAGCACCAGGATCAGTCGGCGGCGCCAGCCCAAGTAGGCGGTCAATGCCATCAGCAGCACCAGCAACGCGTCGAAGCCCACCCAGGTGGCCGACCAGTGGTCGGCGACGTACCTGTTGGGGAGGGTGAAACCGAGGAAGACGATCCACGGGATCAGCGCGACCGAACCACCGATCATCATCGAGACCCGGACCCGCCGGATACGGGCGACGAGCACGGGGTGGATCAGCTCGGCCATCGGCCGCTGCAGCCGCTCTATGAGGGCGCGTCGCTGCGCCACCGTCATCGCCGCGATCTGCTCGTCAGTCGGCTCCCACGTCTCCATCTCGGGTCACTCACCGGAGGGGTCTACGTACTGCTGCTTAAGCGTGTTCAACAGTGCCGCGGCCTGACTGACGATGCCGGTGGTGAGCTGGTTGACCCCCTCGGCGCCGTTGAACATCGTGAGGTGGGCACCCTGCAGACCTTCGGCGAGCGATGCGACCACCTGTGGGAGTTGCTCGATCAGTCTCTGGTCCAACGCGATCCGATTGTTCTCCGCGGCGGCGGAGGCCTGGATTCGTAGGGCCTGCGCCTCGGCCTCGGCGCGGATCGCGGTGCGCTGGGCTTCCGCCTGCGCGGGCTTGACCACCTCGAACACGAGCTCCTGCTCGCGCTGCTGCGCCTGCGCCTCCGCCAGTTTCGCCCGCTCGAGCGCGATCGCGCGGTCGGCGGTGGCCTGAGCAAGCGGACCTGCCTGCGCCGCTTCGGCATTCGCTTTGTCGGTCTCCGACCGGATCGTCGCACGCTTGAGCGCGGTGTCCCGCTCGTAGTCCGCCTGGTTCCGGAGCGACGACTGCTGCGCCTGCGCCGCTGCCTGGTCGGCGTGCGCCTGCGCGATCGCCGCCTCGCGACGGACGCGGGCCACTTCGGGCGCCGCCAGAGCGTCGATGTAGCCCGATCCCAAGTCGTCGATGGACTGGATCTGGAACGAGTCGACCACGAGGCCGATCCGCCCCATCTCGATCTTCGAGGCCTCCAACACCTGCTTGGACAGGGTGTCGCGTTCGCGGATGATCTGCTCCACCGTCATGGAACCGACGATGGACCGCAGGTGGCCGGAGAAGATCTGGCCCGTGAGTTGACTCATCTCGCGTTCCTGCTCGGACGCGAAGCGCTGGCCGGCGGAGATGATGGACGGCTTGTCGCCCCCCACCTTGTGCGCGATCACCGCCTTCACCTTGAGCTGAATGCCCTGCGTCGTCACGCAGGTCTCCTCGATCCGCGCCTCCTGCATGGCGAGCGACAGATAGGTCACTCGGCGGAACAGCGGCACGACCCACTTGCCGTGCCCGACGATGACGATGAACGGTTCGGCCGCGTCGGCGGACTTCTTACCCGAGATGAGCATCGCCTCATCGGGTTCGGGGACGTGGTATCCGAGCATGGCGTTCCTCCCTGGTCACTTCCGCGCCGCCGGGCGCAGGAGTTGTGGATCAGTTGGTAAGACGAATCGTACATAGCAGGCAAATCATGGGAACGGATCCGTAGGGTCCACCCACGCGATCACTCGCACCCGACGCTGGCCGATATCTTCGATGACCAGCACGGATTCGCCCGCGGCGATGGGTTCGTCGGCGTACGCGATGTAACTCTCGCGCACACCGGAGCCCCCGATCAACGCCTCCCCGGCCGCGTCGCCACCGGGGATGGCCAACTCGACCCGGCCGGTCCGGCCGACGACACCGGCGTCCATCAGTGGTCCTCCTCCGCGGACTGCACGACCGTCAATCCGTCACCGGGCGCTCGGCCGTCACATAGCGAATGGCAGGCGCGTCGGTGGGCGGGCGGTCCACCGACTGCGGCGCGTCGACGCCGTACTCCTGGGCCAGCTCGCGCGGGTCGACGGAGCGCGTGACCCGCCACCCCGTCTCGGCGAGGGTGTGTGCGGGATCCGAGCGCCCACCGTCGGCATAGATGAGGCCCGAGATGTCCACGCGCGGCGCTTCCTGGTCGCCGCGCTCGGCCGCCGCGCGGCGCATCCGCTCACGAACCGCAGCGATGTCGAACACACCGGTGAACGCCTCGACCGCGATGCGGCTGCCCGCACCGGACTCCGTCGCGATCCGCGCGAAGAGCAGATCCTGGGCCTGCGCCGGCAGGTACGGCAACAGGCCCTCGACCAGCCACGCCGATGGCCGCCCCGGTGCGAATCCGGCGGCGTGCAGCGCCGCCGGCCAGTCGTCCCGTAAGTCGACCGTCACGTGCCGCAGGTCGGCCGCGGGCCGCACGACGTGATCGGCCAACACCTGGGCCTTGAACTCGAGGACACGCGGCTGGTCGAGTTCGTACACGACGGTGCCGGTCGGGAACGTGAGGCGTTGCGCGCGGGCGTCGAGTCCGGCCGCGAGGATCACCACCTGCCGGATACCTGCGGCGATCGCGGTGGTGACGAAATCGTCGAAGAACCTGGTGCGCAGCCCGATGAACCGGCTCTGCGCGAACGGGTGTGCCACACCGTCACCGCGACTGAGCGCCAGGGTCCGCGGCTCGCCGGCCGCCTCGACGAACAACCGTGCGTAGGGATCGCTGGCCAGGGCGTCGTCCCGGCCGGCCTCGCGCGCCCGCGCCGCCGCGACCAGCAACGCCGTGTATCCGACACTGGTTTCGATGTCCCAGGAATCCCCGTCGAACCGCTTGTCGCTCATCACGCCGCCTCGTAGACTCGCCGGACCCCAGACCCTCGCGATGGTAGTCCGGCACCGAACCACCCGGCCGGGCTCGGACGTACTGTGGGCGGGTGACGTCATCCCCCGGTCCTCTCGCAGCAGATGCCCCTGAGGGCCGTATCCGGGTTCCCCGCGATCTCGATGCCGTGACCGACGTGGGCACCGAGGATCACTCCGGGATCGATCCGGCGGCGGTGGAGCAGGTCTGGGAGGCTGCGCGCCACTGGTACTCGGCAGGCATGCAGCCCGCGATCCAGCTGTGCGTGCGCCAGGGTGGCAACGTCGTTCTCAACCGCGCGATCGGGCATGGTTGGGGCAACGCACCCTCGGATCCGCCCGATGCCGAGAAGGTACCGGTGACCGTCGACACCCCGTTCTGCACGTATTCGACCGCGAAGGGCGTGTCGGTGACGGTGCTGCACATGCTGATCGAACGCGGGGTGCTGGGGCTCGACGAGCAGGTCTGCACCTATATGCCCGAGTTCACCGGCCACGGCAAGGAGCGGATCACCATCCGGCACGTCCTGACCCACAGTGCCGGAATCCCCGTCCCCACCGGTCCGCGCCCCGATCTGAAACGTTCGGAGGACAGCGAGTACACGCGGCAGATGCTCGCGGCCATGCGCCCGATCTACCCGCCGGGGATGCTGCATTTCTACCACGCGCTGACCTGGGGACCATTGGTCCGCGAGATCGTCCTGGCGGCGTCCGGCCGCAGCATCCGCGACATCCTGGCCGACGAGGTGCTCGACCCGCTCGGTTTTCGCTGGACCAATTTCGGTGTAGCCGAGGCGGATCTGCCGAAGGTGGCGCCGAGCCACGCCATGGGACGGCCTGCTCCCCCGCTGGTCGAGGCCGGGTTCCGGAAGGTGGTCGGCGGAACGATGGCGCAGATCATCCCCGCGTCCAACTCGCGCCGGTTCCTGACCGGCATCGTGCCCTCGTCCAACCTGGTCTCGTCGGCGTTCGAGTTGTCGCGGTTCGCCGAGATCCTGCGCCGCGGTGGAGAACTGGACGGAGTCCGGATCATGAGGCCGGAGACGCTGCACGCCGCGATCGCACCGGCGCGTCGACTCCGCCCGGATTTCGCAAGCGGCGGGGTCCCGCTCCGCTGGGGTACGGGATACATGCTCGGCTCCAAGCGATTCGGCCCGTTCGGCCGGGACGCCCCTGCGGCGTTCGGGCACACCGGCCTCACCCAGATCGCGATGTGGGCCGACCCCGAGCGGGACCTGGCGGCCGCCGTCGTGTCCAGCGGGAAGCCCGGTTCGCACCCGGAGGCCAAGCGCTATCCCGCCCTGCTCGACTCGATCACCGCGGCCTTCCCGCGGCACTGACAACACCGCACCAGCTATTTCTTGACTGATTCCAGAAAAGGGTGACATCGAGCGGCTGCCTCCGTAAGGTGGGTCACGTGGCCCCCACGCCGGATCACGTAACGCAGCAGCGATGGACCGATTCCCCCACGACCGCAGTCGCGGGGATCGAGGTTGGCCACCGCCGAGCTCGCATCCACACCGAGACCCGTGCTCACGGCCCGATCCACCCGCACTCCCGAAAGGAATGTCGTGTCTGAGGAACCGTCCACCGAAGAAGGCGTCACCGATACCGATCCCGCGCCC
>CAJCHX010000385.1 GCA_903970215.1 Acidobacteriaceae bacterium | reverse complement strand
CGTCAGGAGTTCCACCACTGGCGCAGCGGGAGGTCACCCGCCGAGCCCTTGTCGTCGAGCTTTACGGCCAGCACCTGGTGCAGCTGAATGATGTTGCGCTCGAAGCCGAGTCGCGACCCGGCCATGTACAGGCCCCACAGGCGGGCGGTACCCAGACCCACTTCGGCCACGGCGTCATCCCAGTTGTCCACCAGGTTCTTGTTCCACTCGCGCAGCGTCATCGCGTAATGCTCGCGCAGGTCCTCCTCGTGCCGCACCTCCATGCCGCCGATGTCCTGAATCGCGCAGATCACGCGGCCGGAGCCGGTCAGCTCCCCGTCCGGGAACACGTACCGGTCGATGAACTGCCCTGCCTTACCGGAGATCTTGTTGTCGTGGCGGGTGATCGTGTGGTTGAGTAGGAGGCCGCCGGTCTTCAGCTTGTCCCGGAGCAAGGTGAAGTACGACGGGTAGTTCTGGACGCCGATGTGCTCGGTGAGACCGATCGAGCTGATGGCGTCGAAACCGGACTCCGGCACGTCGCGGTAGTCGCTGAACCGTACCTCGGCGAACTCGCTCAGCCCCTCCTCGGCGATCGCCTTCTGAGCCCATTCCGCCTGTTGCCGGGAGAGTGTCGCGCCGATCGCATGAACGCCACGTCGGGCTGCGAAGCGCACCATTCCGCCCCAGCCACAGCCGACGTCGAGAAGCCGGTCGCCGGGTTTCAGCCGCAACTTCTCGAATACCAGCCGGTACTTGTTCTCCTGCGCCTCCTCGAGGGTGGCCTCGTAGTTCGGGTAGCACGCGCAGGTGTATGTCATCGACTCGCCGAGCACCATCTCGTAGAACCGATTGGACACGTCGTAGTGGTGGTGGATGGCCTCGGCATCGCGGGTCTTGCTGTGCCGCAGACCTTCCGCGAACCGACGCCACCGGGGGAGCGCTTCCTGCGGCGGCGGCGCGATGGGCTTGAGGTGCTCGATCCCGAGGGACCGCGTGATCTGTGCGATCAACAGCGGGTTGGGGCGGGAGAACTGCAGGCTGTCCGACAGCGCCTTGAGCGGCCCGTATGGGTCGCCGGGGTGCCCACCGTCCAGCACCAGGTCGCCGGCGATGTACGCGCGTGCCAGACCCATGTCCGACGGTGCTGTGGCGAGGTAGTTGGCGCCGCGTGGGTTGAGGAGTTCGAGGCCGAACTGGGCGTCGGCGGGCCCGGCCGACGAGCCGTCGTAGGCCGCGACGCGGATCGCGAGGTCACCGCCCGCCAGCTTCTCGATGATCTCGGCCAGACTCAGCTTGCTCAGGTAGTCCTGTGAAACGCTGCGCAACACTATTGCCTCCGAACTGCTTTGGCGTACATGTCCAGCAGGCGCGCCTGCGGATCGTACGCGGACTTCAACTCCCGAAAACGTTGCCCGCCGTACAGCTCATCGAACTGCTCCGGCGAGTAGAAGGCATCCGAGTAGAGCGACTTGTGCCCGTCGAGCTCGGATACCTTGGACTCGATCAGTCGGTTCGCCCGACCCTCGATCTGCCCCGGCACCATCGGTACTGCCGACCAGAATCCGATGTTGACGTACGTCCGCTTCGGCTCGAGGGGATACAGGGGCCACGGGCGCACGGGGTCTGCTCCGGTCGGTGCCGGTTCGCGGAGTCGCAAGGGGCACAACCAGATCGGTTCGATCGGGATCTCGGTGAGGAACCAGTCGAGGAAGGTGCTGGTGTTCTCGATCGGAACCTCGACGTCCTGTACGACCCGCTCGCCGGGTGGTTCGCCGCGGCGTGCCGCCAACCGGTCCCCGATGTCGTAGCGCCGGTCCAGAGCCACCAGTTTCCAGTAGAAGCTGCTGCGCAGCAACGACTTCGGCCATATGCGACGGATCCGGGGATTCTGCGCGCCGAATGCACGCGAGCACCAGAACCAGTCGGTGTCCCAGCGCCACAGGTAGTCGTGCGTGGTGAACCGGTCGCGGATCACGCCGTCGGAGTGCTGGATCGACCGATAGAAGATGCGGTCGGATGTGTAGTCGCTGACGGGACCGTCGTCGTCGGTCTGCCGGCCCAGGCACAGGTACGACTCGTCGGCGGTGAAGACCACACCGTCCAGGTAATCGACCGACTCGCCGTCGAAGGTTCCGCTGTCGACGATCGAGCCCATTGCGGCCTGCATGTCGCGCAGCGCGTGGAACCGGACGTGCCGCAGTTCCACGAACCGCTTGACCGGCTCGAGGTCGATGGTCAGTCGCACGGAGTAGCCGAGCGTGCCGTAAGAGTTGGGGAATCCGAAGAAGAGGTCCTCGTTGGGACCACCCGGCGCTGCCGTCACGACCTCGCCCGCACCGGTCAGGATGTCCATCGAGCGGACCGCCTCGTGGGGCAGACCGCCGCGGAACGACGTCGACTCGATCCCGAGCCCGGTGACCGCGCCGCCCAGGGTGATGGTCCGCAGCTGCGGCACCACGGTCGGCGCCAGTCCGTACGGCAGCGTCGCCGCCACCAGGTCCTCGTACGTGCACATCCCCGCGACGTCGGCCGTGCGGGCGTCGGGATTGATGGAGACGACCGAGGTCAGGCCGGAGACGTCGAGACCGGGTGCGGTCGTCTTGGCCCGGGCACGGAACAGATTGGAGGTCTTCTTCGCGAGGCGCACGGGCGCCGTCGGAGGGATGTTTCGGTAGCTGTCGAGGAGGCGATCGAGCCCCGCGGCGAAGGTGGCTTCTCCGGCTACGGGTACCGGCGCCCGAGGACGGCGGGTCGATTCCGATCGCGCGTTCACACTCCTGACGCTATACCCAGCCCTGGGTACCGGCCACCGCAGGAGGTCCGCGCTCCGATTCGACGCTCCGATTCGATACTGTCGGAACCGACCCCGACCGCAGGGTCCGCGTCTGCGGGCCCGGACGACAGGACCTCGCATGGCTCAGGTAACCGCCACCCAGTCCGTGACCATCGCAGCCCCGCCCGAGAAGGTGCTCGCTGCGATCTCCGACTACTCCACCGTCCGCCCCCAGATCCTCACCGACCACTACCTCGGCTACCGCGTCGTGGAGGGCGGGCAGGGGGCCGGCACCGTCGCCGAGTGGACCTTGCAGGCGACCGACAAGCGTTCGCGGAATGTGCTGGCCACGGTTTCCGTGTCGGGGGACACCGTCACCGAGATCGACGCGAATTCGTCGATGGTGACCACCTACTCCGTAGCCCCCGCGGGTGCGGGCTCCACTGTGACCACCACGACCTCGTGGAAGGGCGCGGGCGGCATCGGTGGATTCTTCGAGAAGACTTTCGCACCCAAGGGGCTCGGCCGGATCCAGGCGGAGCTGCTGGGCAAGCTGAAGACCCTGGTCGAGACGGGGCGAGCATAGCGACGGGGATTGGAACCAGCGCGAGCGTAGCGACGGGGATTGGAACCGGCGCGAGCATAGCGACGGGCGCATGTGAGCCGGCGTAGGCGGCACCGCGGCGACCCGGTCCCGCCTCTGCCGCTACGCGACGGTGTCGACCCGACCCGGTTGGTGATCGCCGACGAGGAGGACGGACGTCCGCTCGCCGACGTACTGGTCACGCGTTTCCCCGGGACCGACGAGTACGTCTCCGAGCAGTTCGCCATCGGCGCTGTGGTGGGCGCGGACGGTGAACGGCTGACGGCAGGCACTCCGGTGATTCCGCGGATGCCGGTGTGGCTCTATCGGCGCCTCCCGGACGAGGTCGCGGTGCCGTTCGCGCAGCCGATCCTGTATCGCGACGAGCGGATAGTGGTGGTCGACAAGCCGCATTTCCTCGCGACCATGCCCCGCGGATCCCGGGTCGTGCAGAGCAGTCTGGTGTGGTTGCGGCGCGAATTGGACGAGCCTCGGTTGGCGCCCGCGCATCGGTTGGATCGGCTGACCGCGGGCGTGTTGCTGTTCACGGTCGATCCGGTTGTTCGGGGCGCCTACCAGCAGTTGTTCGCGTCGGGACGTGCAGCGAAGGAATACGAGGCGTTGGCTCCGCTACGGCCCGAGCTGACGCTACCGACGGTGGTCCGGTCCCGCATCGAGAAGACTCCCGGCATCATGCGGGCGTACGAGATCGAGGGCGAACCCAACGCCGAGTCGCGTGTGGAGCTGACCGATGCGGCCGGCGGGACGGGGCGCTACCGGCTGCTGCCTCGCACCGGCAAAACGCATCAGCTGCGGCTGCACATGTGTGGCCTGGGGATTCCGATCCTGGGCGACCCCCTCTACCCGGAGCGGCGCACTGTCGCCGACGACGATTTCGGTGACCCGCTGCGCCTGCTCGCGAGGCGGCTCGCCTTCGTCGACCCGGTCGACGGTGCCGAGCGCGAATTCGTCAGCGAACGCGCGCTGGCCCCCGCCGGAATCTCGGCCGCTCAGCGTCGACAATCGCAATAGCGAGCTGACGACGCTGACAGCGGGAGTTTCCGGCAGCGTCAGCCGGCGAGAAAGGCGGCGAGCCCGTTGGCCAGGGCTTGTGCGATCCGCTGTTGGCCCGCAGCGGAGTTCAGAACCGCCTCGTCGGCGGCGTTCTTCATGTTTCCGCACTCGACCAGCACGGTCGGCACCGTCGACAGGTTGAGCCCGGTCAGGTCGGCGCGCGGGTAGAGGCCGTTGGAGCCGATGTAGTTCGCCGGGGTGAAGCCGGCGGCCACCATCGCGTCCCGCATGTCCTGCGCATATCGCGGGTCCACCGACTGTTGCACGGTGTTCAGGGGCGGCGATGAAAGATTCACGTGAAACCCGTGGCCCGACGGTGTGGCGCCGTCGGCGTGGATCGACAGCGCGACGTCCGCGCCCCACTTGTTGGCGGTCTCCGCGCGGACGTCGACGCACGGTCCCAGCGACGCGTCGTCCGGACGGGAGAACGCCACCTGCGCACCCTCCGCTTTGAGGATCTGGTAGAGGCGATACGCGACGTCCCAGTTGAACGTGTGCTCGGGGAATCCGTCGTTTCCTGCGGTACCGGTCGTGTTGCAGTCCTTGGTGCCGCCCCGGCCCGTGGGCACCTGCTTCTGTAACGCGGGGGAGTCGACAGCGTTGTGGCCGGGGTCGAGGTAGATCTTCTTTCCGGCCAGTGCCGTGAGCCCGGTCGTGGCGGCCACCTGCCGGGGCGCCGCGAACGATAGTGTGGTGTTCGTGGTGGGGCGTGACCTGTCACCCGTGTCGCCTAATGTGCAGCCGGTGAGAAGAATGACCGGCACCAGGCTTGCGGCGAGGAGGGCTGTGCGCTGGGCTTTCACGGCTCGACTCTACCGCCACGTCAGTCACATCCAATAACAGAGACCACATCAATATCGGCAAACCGGGCTTGTGCCCGCGATTTCACGGAGGATGACCATGCAGCCCGGTGGTTCGATGGAAGACCTGATGGCGCAGGTCGGCGCTATGCAGCAGCACCTGTTCGCGGCGCAGGCCGAGATCGCCGCGTCGGTCGTGGAGGGCCAGGCCGGGGGCGGTCTGGTCACGATCCGCGCGACCGGCGACGGTCAGGTGCAGTCGGTGACGATCGACCCCAAGGTGGTCGATCCGCAGGACGTCGAGACTCTGCAGGACCTGGTCGTCGGCGCCCTCAACGACCTCGCGAGCCGCACCGCCGACCTCGCGCAGCAGAAGATGGGGCCGCTCACGGACGGCCTGCCCGGCGTGCCGGGACTCCCCGGCTTCTGACGGGAGGCCTGTGTACGAGGGACCGGTCCAGGAGCTGATCGACGAGCTGGCGAAGCTGCCCGGCGTCGGGCCGCGTGGCGCGCAGCGCATCGCGTTCCATCTGCTGTCGGTGCAGCCGGACGACATCGATCGGCTGACCCGCGCACTCACCCGGGTGCGCAACGACGTGCGGTACTGCGATGTGTGCGGCAACGTCTCGGCGGAGCTGCGCTGCCGGATCTGCTCGGATCCGCGCCGCGATCGGTCCAAGGTATGCGTGGTCGAAGAGGCCAAGGACGTGCAGGCGGTGGAGCGCACTCGCGAGTTCACCGGGCTGTACCACGTGCTGGGCGGTGCGCTGAACCCGATCAAGTCGATCAGCCCCGAGAAGCTGCGGATCAGGGATCTGCTGTTGCGTCTCGGTACGGCGATGGACGGTGTGGACGTGTCCGAGGTGATCATCGCGACCGACCCTGACACCGAGGGGGAGGCCACTGCGTCGTACCTGGTCAGGATGCTCAAAGACTTCCCGGGGTTGACGGTCACCCGGCCCGCCTCGGGCCTGCCCATGGGTGCGGAGCTGGAGTTCGCCGACGAGCTGACTCTGGGCCGGGCGATGAGCGGCAGACGTGCCCTGTCCGAGCCGCCGCGGGTGCTGTCGGAGATTCCGCGCGCCCGGCACGAGGGCTGACGGTGCTCGCCGACGAGGTGCTGGCGCGGCTCGGCGGACCGCGCGGCGTCGTCGCGATCGACGGGCCGTCGGGTGCCGGTAAATCCACGTACGCGGCTGGATTGGTAGCCGACCTCCGGGCGGCGGGGCATCGCGTGGCGCTCGTCCGCACCGACGACTACGCGACGTGGGACAACCCCGTGGCGTGGTGGCCCCGGCTGTTACGAGAGATCATCGACCCGTTCGCCCGCGGCTGGAACGCGCGGTACCGCCCGCTGGTGTGGCGAGACGGGGTCGCCCGACCGGGTCCCGAGATGGGCCTGGCGTGGGCGCCGCTGGTGGTGGTCGAGGGCGTGTCCAGCGCGCGGCGCTCGTTCGCGCCGCGGACCGATCTCCGGCTGTGGCTCGAGGGCGGACCATCCGCCGCCCGGCTCGAGCGGGTCGTTGCTCGCGACGGTGAGGCGGTGCGCGCGCCCCTGATCCGCTGGCAGGAGTTCGAGCGGGGTTGGTTCGAGGTGGATCGCACGCGGGATCGATGTGTCGACATCTAGGCGACTGCGGCCCTCGATGCGTGCGCGCTTGGGATTCGTCGCCAACCTCGTCCTCGTCGCGGTGGTGACGGTGTTCATGCTGGCGGTCGGGGGCGGCATGGTCTGGCACGCAGGGGTGTTGCTGGCCGGTCCGACCAGATGTGACGGACACGTGATGACACCGAACGACGAATGCCGAATCAGGTGGCAGGGGCGCGAGAAGGACGAGACGTTCGTCGCCGGGCAGCACGTCGGCGCGCGGGACGAGGGCGGCGTCGACGACCTCGGTGAGAAGCAGCACGACGATGTCCAGGACGGTATCGGTGGGCTCGTATTCGGAGGAGTGCTCGGGGGTGTCGGCCTCCTGATGGTCGTCGTGATCGTCTTCGCTGTGGTGGGTCGGCGGAGACGAACGCGAAGGCGCGTGGTCCGGCGGGGCCCGTTTCGGAGCCGGATCCAGCGGGTGCTGTGGGGATCGGGGGAGCGGACGTAGCGTGGATCGCGTGGACGGATTCGCCACCTTCGATACCGGGATCGGCACGTGCGGCATAGCGTGGAACGCCGTCGCGGTGACCGCGGTGCAGTTGCCTGAACGTACCGTCGACGCCGTGCGTGAGCGGTTGCGCCGGGCCCGTCCCGGGACGGTGGAGGGCACGCCTCCTGCACATGCGCGGGCCGCGATCGCTGCGATCTGCGTGCTGGTGGAGACCGGCGAGGGCGACCTGTCCGGCATCGAGCTGGACATGAGCGGGGTCGCGGATTTCGCGCGTGCGGTATACGTCGCGGCGCGGCGGATTCCCGCTGGTAGCACGGCCACCTACGGGGAGATCGCCGCCGAGATCGGCCGGCCTGGTTCCGCTCGGGCGGTGGGCCGTGCGTTGGGCGCGAACCCGTATCCGATCGTCGTCCCGTGCCACCGGGTGCTCGCCGCTGGTGGCCGGTCGGGCGGATTCTCGGCCGAAGGCGGCGTGACCACCAAGATGCGGCTGCTGGCGAGAGAGCAGGCGGTGCTCGGGCTCTGGTGATTCAGGGGACTCGAGGGGTGTTGACCACGACGAACGTCAGAGGCCTACCGCCCCAGGCGTTCCCGACGCAATAGATCGACGTCGGGCAGGTCCAGTGGCTTCTGCTCGTCCCCGGTGGCGAGCGCGAGCAGCAGGTCCGCGAGCTCAGGATTCCGGGCCAGCGCGGGGCCGTGCATGTATGTGCCGATCGCGTTGCCCTGGACGACCCCGTCGACCGCGGCGCCGGCGCCGTTGCCCGTGCCCCGCGTGACCCGCTGGAGCGGCCGAGCGTCGCTGCCCAAAGCGCTTCCGCCACGGTGGTTCTCGAAGCCGGTCAGTGGCGAGGAGAGCCCGTCGACGAGGGGTGTCCCGGCGAGTTCGCCGATGGATCGAGCCGTTTGCGGTGACGTGGTGAGATCGAACAGGGAGATGCCCTCGACCCGCTCGCCTTCGGATGTCTCGTACCAGTGTCCGAGCACTTGGATCGCAGCACAGATGGCCAGGACCGGTGCGCCGCCCCGCGCAGCCTCCTGTAGGCCGGGATAGCGTGCCAGGTGCCGTGTCGCGAGCCGCTGGGCGTAGTCCTCGGCGCCGCCGAGCGTGTACACGTCGCATGTGGCCGGGACGGGGTCGGCCAGGGTGATGGGGAGGACCTCGGCGAGGTAGCCGCGCATGCGCGCCCGTTGGCGCAGGATCAGGGCATTTCCGCCGTCGCCGTACGTACCCATCACGTCGGGCAGCACCAGCCCGATCACCAGTGTCGACTCGGTGATCCGTTCCGCCGATCCGGAGAAGTCGATCACAACGCACCCCCCAGCGCGGCGGTGTGGGCTTCGAGCGCCCTGTTGAGGTCGCGGAAGGCCGTGTAGTTCGCGAGCACCTCGACACGGCCGGGCGGGCACGATGCGATCGCCGCGAGCGGATCGGCGACCAGCGTGTGTTCCGCGCCTGCGTACGTGAGCCGCACGGCGAGGTCGGCGCCGCGCTCGCCCGACGCGACCACCTGCCCGTTCTCGAACCGTTCGAACTGTACGTCCCACAACCAGGAGAGATCCTCGCCGTCGGGAACCTGTCCGTTGACGGCGATCACCAATCCGCCGGCGGTGCCGTCGATCATCGACATCGCCTCCTGCCACCCGGCGGGGTTCTTGGCCAACAACATCCGCACGGTGTGCTCGCCGACGCGCACGCTGGAGTAGCGTCCCGCGACCTCGCCCACCGAGCACACGGCCTCGACCGCAGCACGCGGCTCGGCGCCCATCGTCACGGCCGCGGCGACGGCTTGCGCGGCGTTGCCCCGGTTCGCGCGACCGGGCAGCCGCAGATCCATCGGCACGACCAGACCGTTTGGGCCGTACAGGTTCTCGTCGTCGGTCCACCAATCTGGTTGTGGCCGTGAGAAGTCCGCTCCGCTGGAGTACCAGTGCTCGCCGTCGCGCACGATCGGCTCACCCGAGCGTGGGCAGGACACCGAGTCGCCCACCCAACCCCCGCCTGCGGCTACCCACACCACCTTCTTCGCGTCGAACGCTACCGAGGTCACGAGCACGTCGTCGCAATTGGCGACCACTGTGGTCTCGGGGTGCGCCGCGACCGCGGCGCGCTGACGGCGCTCGATCATGTTGATCTCGCCCACGCGGTCGAGCTGGTCACGGGACAGATTGAGGAGGACGAGGGTCTCGGCGCGTACGGCGTCGAGCACGTGCGGCACATGCAGCTCGTCGACCTCGAGCGCGGCCAGCGGGGCGTCGCGGTGGGCGGTGAGTGCGGCGACGATGCCCGCATCCATGTTCGCGCCGTCGGCCTGCGTCGCGACGTCGGCGCCGATGGTCGCCAGTGCGGTCGCCGTCATCCTGGTGGTGGTCGATTTGCCGTTGGTGCCGGTCACGACGGCCGTCCGGCGGCTGGCAGCGAGTCGAGTCATCAGGTTCGGCTCGATCTTGAGGGCGACCAGGCCGCCGATCATCGAGCCCTTGCCGCGCCCGGCACGCTGGGAGGCCCAGGCTGCCGAGCGCGCGGCGAGGAGCGCGGTCCGGGCCCGCAGCGGGAGTCGGTGCGACATGCGCAAATGATAGGTCAACCCGGCGAACGTACCCGGTCGGTAGTGACGTGAGGCGGTTCCTGGCTGGTCGGGGCGGTATTCCGCGGGGCGTGCGCTCCGGGGCGTGCGCCCGTGAGTCCGACGAGACACCCACCGAGCACTACCGCCGCTCCGGCCAGCGCGAGGCCGGTGGGACGCTCGCCGAGCAGCGCGGCACTCGCAGCGATCCCCACGACCGGGACCAGGAGCGAGATGGGCGCCACCGTGGACGACGGGTAGCGGGCCATCAGATAGCTCCACAGTCCCGAGCCGAGGATCGTGCCCAGCAGCGCGATGTAGGCGAGCCCGGCGAGGGCCTCGCGGCCCGCGGTCGACGAGAGGCTGTGCCACAACGCGACCCAGCCTGTCGCTGGGCCCTCCACCACGGCGCTCAGGGCGAGCATCGGTAGCGGCGGCACCACCGACATCCAG
The DNA here is from genome assembly GCA_903970215.1 of Acidobacteriaceae bacterium. Lineage (GTDB taxonomy): Bacteria > Actinomycetota > Actinomycetes > Mycobacteriales > Mycobacteriaceae > Tsukamurella. The sequence goes on along the minus strand of CAJCHX010000385.1, from coordinate 9,174 downwards.
AGGGTGAACCGCAGCGGGTCGGCGGGCCGGGCCAGTCGGCTGCCGATGTTGCCGAACGCCCAGCCGAGGCCGCCGGCCACTGTCAACAACACCGGGATCACGCCGGCTGCGGCGGAGTGTTCGGCCCGGTCGAGCACGATCAGCGCCATTCCGCATACCGCCACGGAGATACCGAGGACCTGGCGCGCGGTCATCCGCTCGCCGAGCAGCAGCGCGCCCAGGACCACGGTGAACGGCGCCGAGCTCGGCAGTACCAGCGATGCCAGCCCCGTCGGCATCCCGAGGTGCATCGCGAGGAACAGGAACACGAACTGCAGGGTGCCGAAGCCGATGCCGTACAACAGGAGCCAGCGGACCGGGACCTTCGGCCGGGGGACGAACAGCACCACCGGAACGGCGATCACGAGGAACCGCAGCGCCCCCAGGAAGAACGGTGGGAAGTAGTTCAGCCCGTAGTGGATGGCGAGGAAGTTCAGCCCCCACAGCACCACGACGGACAACGCGACCAGACGGTGACGGGGACTCATGTCCTCCAGCCTTGCCGGTCACGACCGTTGATCTCAAGCAAGTATTTCTACCCCTTTTGTGTAGCGTGGCTACATGGACGTGCACCGCCTGCGGATCCTGCGCGAGTTCGCAGACCGGGGAACCGTCGCGGCTACCGCGGAGGCTCTCGCGATGACGCCGTCTGCGGTGTCCCAGCAGCTCAAGTCGCTCGCGCGGGAGGCGGGCGTGTTGCAGCGCATCGCGCGTACCGGGTTGGCGGTGCGTGCGACCGACCTCGACCTCCCCGGGAGCGAGCTGCCGGCGATGCTCGCGGACGCTGATGTGGTCGTCTCTCACCGGGACGAGCGGGCCGCACCGCTGGGTGGACCGCGGATCGCCTCCCGGCAGTTGATGCGAGAGCCGATCGATCTCGTGGTACCCCTGACGCACCCGCTCGCCGGACGGGCGCGGGTGGACCCGGCGGAGCTGGGTGACCTGGACTGGATCAGCGTGCGCGACGGCTTCCCCGTGGACGACGTGCTGCGCTCGTTTGCGACGGTGACCGGGGTTCAGCCGCGGATAGTGCAGCGGATCAACGACTTCCACACGATCCAGGCGATCGTGGCGGCGGGCCTGGGGGTGGCGTTGGTCGCCCGGCACGCCGTGACCCATCCGAGGGTCGTGGGACTGGAGATCTCCGGTGTTCGTGCGGCGCGGATCGTGGAGGTCGCCACGCGACCGGGTGCGGACCGGCGGCCCGCGGTCGCCGCCGTGATGCGGGCGTTGGACGAGGAGGCCGCGACTGTCGGGGGCGCGTCGTAGGGTGGCCCTATGACGGAACCCGCAATCGATGCGATCATCGTCGGCGCCGGTCTCGCGGGCCTGGTCGCCGCGCACGAACTGACCAAGGCCGGGCGGCGGGTCCTGATTCTCGACCAGGAGAACCGCAACAACCTCGGCGGTCAGGCGTTCTGGTCCCTCGGCGGCCTCTTCTTCGTGGATTCACCCGAGCAGCGGCGCCTCGGAATCAAGGACTCGTTCGAGTTGGCGTATCAGGACTGGCTCGGATCTGCGGGATTCGACCGCGACGACCAGGACCGGTGGCCGCGGAAGTGGGCGCGCGCCTACGTCGAGTTCGCCACGTACCGCAAGCGTGACTACCTCAAGGAGCTGGGGCTGAGCGTCACACCTGTGGTCGGCTGGGCCGAGCGCGGCGGCGGCTTCGCCTCCGGTCACGGTAATTCGGTGCCGCGGTTCCATCTCACCTGGGGGACGGGTCCCGAGGTCGTCCGGGTGTTCCGGGAACCGGTCGAGCGGGCCGAGGACGCGGGCCTCGTGCGGTTCGAGTTCCGCCACCGCGTCGACGAGCTGATCGTCGACGACGGCGCCGTGGTGGGGGTACAGGGCGCGGTGCTGTCCGCGACCGATGCCGAACGCGGTGTCGCCACCGACCGGGTTGTGGTGGGGGACTTCGAGTTCCGCGCCCCGACTGTTCTGGTGACGTCCGGCGGTATCGGGCACAACCATGAGCTGATGCGCCGGTATTGGCCGACCGAGCGGGTCGGCCCGTTCCCCGAGACGATGATCGCGGGCGTCCCGGCGCATGTCGACGGGCGCATGCTCGCGATCACCGAGGAGGCCGGCGGCAACGTCGTCAACCGGGATCGCATGTGGGCCTACACCGAGGGCATCCACAACTGGAACCCCATCTGGCCGAACCACGCGATCCGGATCATCCCCGGGCCGTCGTCGATGTGGTTCGACGCGAACGGCCGCCGCTTGCGGCCGCCCAACTTCCCGGGGTTCGACACCAACTCCACCATGCGCGAGATCCTCTCGACCGGCTTCGACTACTCGTGGTTCGTGCTCACGGAGACCATCATCGAGAAGGAGTTCGCACTCTCGGGCTCCGAGCAGAATCCGGATATCACGGAGAAGGACCTGAAACTCGCTCTGGGAAGGGTGAAGTCGAAGGGTGCGCCGGGGCCGGTGGAGGCATTCAAGAAGCACGGTGTGGACTTCGTGGTGGCGAACGATCTCCGCGAGCTGGTGGATGGAATGAACGGGCTGAGCCGCGGGGGGCACATCGACCACGACGCGTTGCGTACCGAGATCGAGGCCCGCGACCGCGAGATCGCGAACCGGTTCAGCAAAGACGCGCAGCTGCATGCGATCACGAACGCGCGGAAGTACCTGGGCGACAAGCTGGTCCGAGTGGCTAAGCCGCACCGGATCCTGGACCCTGCGCACGGTCCGCTGATCGCGGTCCGGCTGAACATCCTGTCCCGCAAGACCCTCGGTGGGCTCGAGACCGACCTGTCGGCGCGCGTCCTGGGCGCCGACGGTGGCCCGGTCCCGGGTCTGTACGCGGCGGGCGAGGTCGCCGGCTTCGGCGGTGGTGGGGTACACGGGTACAACGCGTTGGAGGGGACCTTCTTGGGCGGATGTATCTTCTCGGGATTGACGGCGGGCCGGGCTGCGGCGGCCGCGACGGCGACCGGCGGTCGATGAGCACGGCGATGGTAGGAGAGGCACGATGAGCCGCACGGCTTTGGTGACGGGGGCGACGTCGGGGATCGGACTCGAGGTCGCTCGGCTGTTGGCAGCCAAGGGATATCGGGTGCTGGGCACCAGCCGCAACCCCGACACGGTCGCCGCCGACAGGCGTATCCCGGGGGTCGAGTACCTCGCACTCGATTTGGCGGACCGCGACTCGGTCGCGCGCTGCGCCGAGGCGGCCGGAGCGGTCGACATCGTGGTCAACAACGCGGGCGAAAGCCAGTCCGGACCGCTCGAGGAGTTGCCTGCCGAGGCCGTCGATCGACTGTTCCAGACCAACGTGTTCGGCGCCGTCCAACTGACCCAGCGGCTACTGCCGGGGATGCGTGCACGCGGCTATGGGCGCGTCGTGATGGTCGGTTCGATGCTCGCGAGTTTCCCGCTCGCGTACCGGGGTTCGTATGTGGCGGCGAAGGCCGCGCTCAAGGGCTTCGCGTCTGCGGCGCGCCAGGAATTGTCGCCGTTCGGGGTGTGGGTCAGTACCGTCGAGCCCGGGTCGATCGCCACCGGCATCGGCGAGCGCCGCACTAGTTACGTCGCGGACGGCTCCGTATATCGCCGCGACTTCGACACCATGATCGAACGGCTCGATGCCAACGAGCGGTCGGGTATCCCGCCGAGGCGGGTAGCGGAGGTCATCGTGTCGGCGATCGAGGCCGACAAGCCGCGGGAGTTCTATGCCGTCGGGAGCAACGCTCCAGTGGTCTTCCTCCTCAAACGTCTGTTACCGGTGGAGTTCGTCTCGACCGCGATCGCCCGACGGCACGGGCTTACCCGGTAGGCGTCTCACGAATCCAACAGATCCCGGATGAGTTCGTAGTTGAGGCCGTCCGCAGCCTTGAGCGGCCCGACTCGCGCCGCGATCGCGCAGCGGACTCCGTCGGCGGCGTTCCCCTGGAACATTCTTTCGTGGATCTCGATCATGCGATCCACTCGATGTGCGTCCGTGTAGTCGACGAAGGCATCCGATGCGCCGACCTGCTCCGCAACGAACCGGGTGCGAGTGTCGTGCCCGAGCGCGATGAAGGGGACGGCGTAGGCCAGGGACAGGACCAATGCGTGGTAGCGGGAGGTGGCGAGCGAGTCGAATCGCCTGATCAGTGCCGACATCTGGTGCGGTGTCAGATCATGGCCGTCGAGGATGGGCGTGCGGTCGGGTCGGCCCACGCCCGCGGCGATCGCCAGCGCGATCCGCTTATCACTCGGATCCATGATGACGATCGGGACCTGCGCGTCTGGGGACGTCTGTAAGGCGTATTGCACATACCGCACCCAGTCGGCAGTCAGTTCGCCGGTCAGGCGCCGCACCTCGCGGCCACCCACGCCCTTGACCGGCCAGCGGAGGTACTCGCTGGGGCGACCGATCAAGGCGACCTTTGCAGGCCACATGTAGAAGTCCACCGGCGCTATCGCGTGGACGGGGCCGTTCCCGATCGCATATCGGTGGCACAGATCCTCGGTGTCTTGCGCGGGAGGCGGGCTCATCGAGAGTGCACAGTCTGCTGTGATCTCGATGGGGCGCGTGACGCCGAGGGCACGGAGGGCGTCCTTGGCCTGAGGTGCGCGCAGAGTGAGCAGGTCGAGGGAATCGATGGCGGCTGCGAGTCGCTGGCGACGCTTCGGGTGCACTGGACCGGAGTCGAGCGCGATCGCCGCAGATTTCACACCCTTGCGGGTCGCCTGCTCGATCGCGTTCGAGGACGCCTGTGTCATGAGCGGACTGAACCGCTCGCTGAACATGTTTCCCTCGGAAAGGATCATGAGGTCCGCTTCGGCGATCAGCTTAGGCACGTGCCACTGATGGAACCCGGGATTGAAGTAGGCGCGGCGGTCGACGATCGTCAGATAGTCGAGGTTGTGGCGATCGAATGTCGAGGTGGTGATCGAGGCATCCGGGATCAGTCGCCGGAGATTCTCGGCGATCGATACGAGCCGCGCTTCGGCACCGATGTTCTTCCAACCGTGATATCCGAGCACGAAGATCCGCGGACCGCGCACGTGCTGTCCTTCCATCCCGGGGCGCCGCGCACCTATGTTGGCTACCCTTATTTTAGAGTTCAATCGCGCACACACTAGCAGTGTCGGTTGTGCGTCGCGGTCTCGATCCTGAAGCGCAACCTGCGTCCACCTCGGCCGCGTCAGGATCGGGTGAACGTTCCCAAATGGTCGCCGTCATAGTACTCGAGCACGAGGCGGTCACCGTCGAACGTGGCTCGCGAGAGCGTTCCCGCTTCGGCGTTCTCGCCCGGAGGGGTGAACACGAACGTGCTGCCGTCCCAATGTCGCAGCGGCATCGTCATGTGTCTCGGCCCCAGCGTCAGGGTGAGGCCGTCGCCGACGGAGCCGACCGTCGCCGGCCCGTAGTACGCGTTGTCGTAGGTCCCGACGTACGACGCAGTGGGAAGGGCCGGTGCCGGCGCGGCGGGAGGCGTTACGCCGACCAACGTGCCGGTGGGCTGGTCCAGCTTGGCGAACGCGCTCCGATACAGCGTTTTCCAATCCTGCTGTACCGATCCGAATTGCACCAGGTCGGCGAACTCCGCGTCGAGCGTCTCCGGGACGCCGATCGGCGCCGCATTGGTAAGCGTCACGATGCCCACGTCGGCCGACGGGATGAGCGTGAATGCCGTCGCCGCCCCGAGGCTGAAGGCGCCGGAGTGACTGAGGATCACCCGACCGGCCGCGGAGCTCGACACGTTGAAGCCGAACCCGTAGAAGCCGCCTCGGGCCTGCGGCATGGAGGGCGGCGACGACACCGTCTGTGGCGAGATGGCCGGTAACAGGTCACTCGGCGGGATCATGGTGTGACCGCCTGCGGTTCCGTCCCCGAGCACCATCTCCATCCACTTGGCCACATCGGTGACCGACGAACTGACGCCGCCGGCGGGTGCCTGGGCATCCGGGTCGCGTTGCTGTGGCGTGACCCGATATGCGCCGTCGACGAGGACGTGACCTACTGTGCGGTCGGGCCGCGCGACGAAGTCGGCATACCGGGAACTGGTCGAGGTCATCCCCAGCGGTCCGTACAGCGTCTGCTGCGCGAGGGTCGCCCAGTCGGTGCCGAGGTGTTGGGCCACGGCCTCTGCCGCGGCGGTCAGGCCGAAGTTCGTGTACGCGTAGGAATCGCGGAACGGGGCCAGCGGCAGGAGGCGGAGGCGGGCGAGCACGGCGGTCCGGTCGTATCCGAGGTCTTCGAGGAGGTCACCGGCGTGGTCGGGCAGTCCGGAGCGGTGGGCGAACAGGTCGCCGACCGTCACGTGGTCGGTGACATACGGATCGGCAAGCGCGAACGATGGCATCAGGGTGTGTATCGGAGTGTCCCAGCCCACCTCGCCGGTGCCGATCCGGGTGGCGACGACGGTGGCCGAGATCGGCTTGGACAACGACGCGAGCGGGAACACGGTATCCGTATCCACCGGGGCCTTCGTGTCCACGTTTCGAACTCCGAACCCTTTGGCGTACACGACTCTCCCCGAACGCACTACCGCCACGGCCAGACCCGGGATATGAGAAATGCGCATCAGGTCCTGAGCGAGTCCGTCCACGGCGGCCACCGCGGCGTCGATCCGGCCGGCGGGAATCGCGACGCCGGGTACTGCGTCGGGCGGCAGCTGCGCGCCCGCGGCCGCCGAGGGCGACGCGGTGGTGGATTCGCTCGCCGGCGGGCCGGCTGAGCACGCCACCAGCGCTGCCGTGGCAGCCGTCGCGACCAAGAACATGCCCGTGGTGGTTCGACGGATGCGCACAGCCGCCTCCTATGTCCGCGTCGCGGTGCGTGTCCCTGAAGGGTAGTCTCGTCCGCCCTCGTCGGATGCGGTGTCGACAAGTGCTCCGTGCGCAGCCATGTCTGTTGCGCGAGAGGCCATCGCTCGCCCGGCCGAGCGGAGCGGTTCGCCCGATCGCAACGTCCGGCTGAGGACGAATGCGCCTTCGAGCGCCGACAGCAGGGCGAGCGTCAACTCGCGTGCCGCGGCAGACCCGAGGCCGCGCGCGGCGAAGTACTCCGTCCCGCGATCGATCCACGCGGTGACGACTTCGGCGACGACTTCACGAAGGCCCGGTTCGATGTCTGCGATCTCGCCGGCCACTGTCCCGACGGGGCACAAGTTGATCCAGCCGGCATTCTGCATCTGGTCGGCCGCCGCATCGAATGCGCCGGTCACCGCCTCGGCGAGGTCGTCGTGGGGATCCAATAGCAGCGGCAGCAATTGGATGTATGCGGCCCCCGACTCCTGCAGTGCGGCGGCCGCGACGCCGAGCTTGCCCTCCGGGAAGTGATGGTAAAGCGACCCGATGGTCGCGTCTGCAGCGGTGGTCAGCTGCTTGACCGAGGTGGCGCTGTAGCCCTGGCGTCGCATCAGTTCCGACATCGCGGTGATGAGGCGTGCTCGCGTGGTTGACGTTCCTTCGGACATGCGCATAGCCTAGAGCAATCGCTCTAGAACGTTCGCTCTAGCGGAGGGGTCGAGGTCATGCCGGCTGTTGATCTGTCGATGGGAAGAATCCACTACGCCGACGTCGGGGATGGGCCGCCGGTCGTCCTGCTGCACGGCCTCCTGATGAATCACACCGTGTGAGGCATGGTGATCGACCTGCTGCCCAAGGGATTTCGATACATCCGTCCCGACCTGCCGCTAGGGGCGCACGCCGAGCCGCTCCGCCCGGACGCCGACCTGAGCATGCGCGGCCTCAACGTGATCGTCGCCGACTTCCTCGAGGCGCTCGAGCTGCGCGCGGTGACCCTTGTGCACAGCGACTGGGGCGGAGCGTTGTTCCTCACCGCGTACGGCCTCGATGAGCGCGTCGACTCCATCGTCGCCCTGCCGTGCGAGGCCTTCGACAACTTCCCGCCGGGACTTCCTGGAAAGACGTCGGTCGTCGCGGCCCACGTGCCCGGTGGTCTGGCTATCGGTCTGCGGCAACTGCGGATTCCGTGGCTGTTCCGCACTCCCCTGATGTTCGGGTGGATGGTGCGCCGACCCGTGCCCACCGGGATGGTGCGGGGCTGGACCGAGCCCGGCATCCGGGATCGACGCATCCGCCGGGACGTCCTCAAATACATGCGATCAGAATTGTCGAAGCCTGAACTGGTCGCGAATACCAAGGCGCTCAGCCGATTCCGGGGCGACGTGCTGATCCTGTGGTCGTCGGCCGGGAGGGTGATGCCACGAGAACACGGCCGTCGGCTCGCTGATCTCGCGCCGCGCGGTCGGCTCGTCGAGATCGACGACGCATACGTCCTGTCGATGCTCGACCGCCCCGACCGGGTCGCCGCCGAACTCACGGCGTTTCTGACTCGTTGATCACGCCGCCCCGCAACCGCGTACCGAGGAGGGAGGATTGACTCCCGCACCCGAGCGGGTGTCAATCCCTCCCCGGCCGAACGATCGACCTACGGAGCCCAGGTACGGGTCGACGCCGCACCCTCCACCGCACGCTCCGCCTGCACCGAGCCGTGTGCCCGGTTGACCGCCGACACCACGGCGCGCAGTGACGCGGTGGTGATCGACGGTGCGATACCCACGCCCCATACGGTGCGGTCCCGGCCGTCGACATTGACGACAGCCTCGACGTAGGCGGCGGCCTGCGCATCGTCGCCGGCGGACATGGCGTGCTCGCTGTAGTCCAGCACGCGCACGTCGAATCCGACGGTCGATATCGCGTCGACGAAGGCGGCCAACGGACCGTTGCCCTCGCCCGAGATCTCCTCGTCCTTGCCGTCGACCTTGACGAGCGCGTCGATGTGGTCGACGCCGCCGTCGGTCTCCGAGGCGATCACGCGCTGCCGCATCCGCTCGAGCGGCAGGATCGGGTCGAGGTACTCGCTCGCGAAGACGTCCCACATCTCCTTGGGCGTCACCTCGCCACCTTCGCCGTCGGTGATGGCCTGCACCGACTTGCTGAACTCGATCTGGAGGCGACGCGGCAGCGCCAATCCGTGGTCGGCCTTCATGATGTACGCCACGCCGCCCTTACCGGACTGGCTGTTCACGCGGATCACGGCCTCGTACGTGCGCCCCACGTCCTTGGGGTCGATCGGCAGGTACGGGATGTGCCACGCCATGTCACGCACCGGGACGCCGGCGGCCGCAGCATCCTTGTCGAGCTGGTCGAAGCCCTTCTTGATCG
>CAJCHX010000384.1 GCA_903970215.1 Acidobacteriaceae bacterium | reverse complement strand
AGCCGCTGTTCGTGCGCAACACGCGCAGCGTCGCCCTGACCGCCGCGGGGCACGGTCTGCTGCCGCACGCCTATCGCGTGTTGGAGGAGGTCCACACGGCGCGGGTCGCGGCGCGCACCGCAGCGGGCGGAGTCTACGGCCGGATCGCGATCGGCTTCTCCGGGGTGCTCAACCACCGATCGCTGCCGCGGCTCACCCGGGCGCTGCGCCAGCGGTATCCCGATATCGACGTGGTGCTGGTCGGCCGGGTACTGACCCGGGGTGCGGTGTCCCAGCTCGCGAGCGGCGCCATCGACCTCGCCTTCGTCGGCCTGCCGATCGACACCACGACGCTCGCGACGCGGCTGGTGGGTAGCGAGCAGTACGGGGTGGTGATGCCGGTGGATCACCGGCTCGCCGGGCAGGCGCGAATCGACCTGCGCGACCTCGCCGACGACGGCTTCGTCAGCACACCGCAGACGCAGGGGTCGGCGCTGCACGAGACCGCCCTGCAGGCCTGCGCGAACGCGGGCTTCCGCCCCCGCGTCGTCCAGGAGACCGCCGACCCCTACATGATCCTGTTGCTCGTCGCCGCCGGGGTCGGGGTCGCACTCATGACGTCGTCGATGTCGACGTTGCTCCCGCCCGGCTCCGTCTACGTGCCGATCACGGACGAGACGCCCTACATGCTGCACGGCCTGGCCTGGGCGCCCTCGCGGATGACGCCCGCCCTGCAGGTGGCTCTGACGGTCTCGGAGGAGGTCCTCCCCACACCGGGCGGCCGGTGACAATCATGTGCAGATGCGTCTTGATCTGAGACCGATTCAGTGTTGGACGATCATAGGTGATCACCGTCACACTCCAGGGGCGAACGTGGACGCCATCAGCGACCGCGAACCGGGACGAAAGGACCATCCCATGCCCCCCAGCCCCTCCGGGCCCGACGCACAGCGGCTCGCCAACGCGCGGCGCGCAGCCTTCTCGGGTTTTCTCGGAAGCACACTCGAGTACTACGACTTCTTCATCTACGCATCCGCGGCCGCGCTGATCTTCGGCAAGGTGTTCTTTCCGGACTCGGGTTCGACCGGCACCCTGATCTCGATCGCCACGCTGGGCGTCGCGTACGTCGCCCGGCCGCTGGGCGCGGTCCTGTGGGGCCACCTCGGCGACCGGTTCGGGCGCCGCGACTCGCTGATCGCCTGCCTGGTGATGATGGGTGGATCCACCTTCCTCATCGGCTGCCTGCCCACCCACGCCCAGGTCGGCAACCTCGCACCGGTCCTGCTCGTCCTCCTCCGGCTGCTGCAGGGGCTGTCCGCCGGCGGCGAGTCACCGGGATCGTGCTCACTGACGCTCGAGCACGCGCCCGATCACCGCCGTGCGTTCTACACCAGCTTCACGCTCAGCGGCGTGATGTTCGGCATCGTCATCTCCAGCCTGGTCTTCATCCCGTTCGCCTCCCTGCCCGACTCCGCCCTCTACAGCTGGGGCTGGCGAGTCCCGTTCCTGCTCAGCATCATCGTCACCGGGCTGTCCCTGTGGGTGCGGCGCCGGCTCGACGAACCCGAGGTGTTCGAGGACATGAAGGAGCAGCACGAAGAGGCCGGCGTGCCGATCGTCGAGCTGTTCCGCTCCGACTGGCGGACGGTGATTCGCGTCACCCTGGGCGCCATGTATCCGATGATCAACACGATCGTCAACGTCTTCGCGCTCTCGTACGCGGTGCACGACAAGGGGATGCACAAGACGACCATCCTGTACGCGATCGCCGCCGCCAATTTCGTCGCCGTGATCACCCAGCCCCTGTACGCGATGGTGGCCGACCGGTACGGCCGCCGGATCCTGTTCATGGTGGGCTCGGTGGGTGCCGGGGCGATGACCTTCGCCCTGTTCCACTCGATCTCCGCGGGCAACGTCCCGCTGGTCTACGCGTCGGTGATCGTGCTGCTCGGGGTGTTCTACGCGATGCCCAACGGGGTCTACCCCGCGTACTTCCCGGAGCAGTTCCCGGCCGCGGTGCGCTACAGCGGCATGGCCGTCGCCCTGATGCTCGGTCTCCTGGTCTCGGGCTTCACACCGGCACTGGCCGACGCGATGACCGCGGGCAGCCACGCGTGGTTGCCGGTCGCCTGGATGTGCCTCGGTTTCTCCGTGTTGTCCGCGGCCGGCGTCTTCTTCAGCCCGGAGACCTTCCGGACACCGACGGCCGAGCTCGGCAAGCGGTCCGGTGCGCCCGCGGCGGACGCGGCGCTCAGCAGTTCGCCACTGCGCGCCGCGTCGTAACGCTCCTGCCGGTCACGATCGCGGCCGT
>CAJCHX010000383.1 GCA_903970215.1 Acidobacteriaceae bacterium | reverse complement strand
TCTGCTCCTGCAGGCCCAGACCGCGCTCGGCTCGTATGCCGACCCGCGGTGGGCCGCCACCGAGGGATGGCCGAGCTTCGCGGCTCGACTGCTCGAGCTGGCCCGCGCCGCCGAGCCCGGTTCGGATCACCAACTCGCGTTCGTCAACGCCCTCGTCACCTCGGTCCTCGGCGAGGCCGAGATCGATGTTCTGCGTTCGCTTTTCGATGACACCGCCCCTGCCTCCGTCGGCCTGGACGGACTGGCCGTGGACACCGACATGCGGTGGCGAATCGTCGTCGCCCTCGCGCGATCCGGCGTGCTGGACGCCGATACCGCCGAAGCCCCGGCTATCGAGGCCGAGGTCACGAAGGACCCGACCGCCACCGGACAGCGGTCGGCCGCGACGGCCGAGGCGGCGCGCCCACAGCTGCGGGTCAAGGAGGCAGCGTGGGAGAAGGTGTTCGGCGACGACTCGCTGTCGAACACGCTGACCCGCGCGATCGCCGCCGGCATCGCTGCCCCCGGACAAGCAGAACTGTTGGCGCCCTTCACCGCCCGATACTTCGACAGCATCGACGCGGTCTGGTCGCGGCGCACGTCGGAGGTGGCACAGACCGTGGTGATCGGCCTGTACCCGGCATGGGACATCAGTGCGGACGCGATCGCGGCAGCAGATGCGTGGCTGGAAGGCGAGCACCCGTCCGCCTTGCGCCGGCTGGTGCTCGAGGGACGCGACGGCGTCGCGCGCAGCCTTCGGGCCCGCGAGTCCGACGCGCACTGACGACCGTTTCCGGTCAGGGCCGGGGCGCGCCGAACGCAGCGCGCAACCACCACGGCGGTACGAACTCCCGCCACTCGCCGGCGGGCAGGGCCAGGCGATCGGCGACGGCCCACATGGCGGCCGGGTTGTGCCCGTACCCCAAGTGACTGCCCAGCACCTCGATGTTCTCGGCGCGCTCCGACGGATCGTCGAGGCACGCGCGCCACGAGACGATCCCGTCGAGCCGGCTGTAGATCGACGTCGCCGGCACGGGGAGCGGCCCCTCACCGGCCTCGAGCGGGACGGGCAGTTCGGCGACGTGGAAGCGCCGGAACACCTCGTAGACGAACCGCGCGTTGCTCTGGTCGTGATCGGTGAGCTTGAACGGACTGCCGAGCGTGATCACCTGGCGGACCAGCTCGGGTCGCTCCCGGGTGAGCTGCCGCGCGAAGATCCCGCCGAGGCTCCAGCCGATCAGGCTCACCGGGCGCCCGTGTCGCTCGTGGATCTCGGCCAGGCGAGCCCGCATGCCCGACGAGATACGTTGCGTGGGACCGATGTTCACGCCGAGATCCCAGCCGTAGGTGGGATAGCCGAGCCGCTTGAGGTACGACCGCAACGGGACCGTGAGCGTGTCGCCGGTGCCCAGGCCGGGCAGGACCAGCACGGGCTGACCGTCTCCGAGCGGCGCCCGGGCGAGCGCGGGCCAGGACCAGCACAAGGCGCCGAACTCGCCGGCCGACCTGACGTACTCCGTGGCCATGAGCGGCAGCGACGGGGCTTTGGGTCGCGGCAGTATCTTGAGGCCGGGCATCATCGGGTCAGCAGCCCGCCGTCGACGGGCACGGTGATCCCGGTGATGTAGCTCCCGGCGTCGCTCGCCAGGAGCAACAAGGTCCCGCACAGCTCCTCCGGATCGCCGACGCGCCCGAACAGCGTTCGCGGGATGATCACGTCGTCGATGTACGTGCCCTCGAACTCCGATGTCATCTCCGAGGTGAAGTAGCCGGGCGCGATGGCGTTCACGCGGATCCCCTTGCGGCCCGTCCACTGCTGGGCGAGGTCGCGGGTGAGGCCGATGACGGCGGCCTTGCTCGAGGAGTACGCCGCCTGCGGGAGATCGGTGCTCGTAAGACCGAGCACGCTGGCGATGTTGATGATCGAGCTACCGGGCTTCATCACCCGGCCGCACGCCTGCGCCATCCAATACGAGCCGTGCAGGTTGACGTCGACGATCGACCGGAACTGATCCGGCGTCTCGCGGGTGGCGGGAACCGCAGCCGCAACACCCGCGTTGTTGACCAGCACGTCGACGCGGCCGAACTCCTCCATCGCGGCGGCGATCACAGCCGTGGCGTCGTCGGGGTTCGCGACGTCGCAGCGCACCGCGAGCGCCCGGCGTCCTTCCGCCTCCACGAGTTTCCGGGTGTCGTCGAGCCGGTCGACCCGCCGCGCAGCGAGCACGACGTCGGCGCCGGCCTGCGCCAGCACCCGCGCGAACTCCACACCGAGCCCGCTCGATGCACCGGTGACCACCGCCACCTTGCCGTCGAGGCGGAACCTGTCCAGGACCGACATAGCTATCCCTCTCCACTCATCCGGGCCGTGCGCCCGTCAGAACTCGATCGCATCTGTGACGCCGACGGTGTCGAGCACCTCGCGTGCGTCAGCGGCCAGATACGCCAACATGATCAGATCGTGCAGCGCGCCATCGCGATCCCGGATGTGGTCGCGCAGCAGTGCCTCCCCGGTGAATCCCAGGTCGGTGAACATCGCGAGCACGCGCTCCTGCTCGGCGGCCAGCTCGACCACGACCTTGCTGACACCGCTCGACAGCGCGCCGAGCAGTGCGGTGCGCACCAGATCCCGCCCGACACCCGCGCCGCGGCCCGTCGGACGCACCACCAGCCGCAGCTCGCCGACGTGGTCGGACCAGCCGGGCAGCCGGTTGACTGCGGAGTAGCCGGCGACCGCGCCGTCATCGCCGACCGCGACCCAACGCAGCTCGGGGTGTGCGACGAGCCGCTCCACCTGCGCCTGGTCGTGCAGGTCCTCACGGATCAGCGTGCGATCGGACTCCGACAACGAGGCGAACAGGTCGGCGAGGCCGGCGGCGTCGGTGGCGGCGAGGGGGCGGATGGTGGTCATGAGTCGGACTCGCTCTGCTTCTCCAGGAATTCGATGATGGTGGGGATGGTGGTCTTCGCGGCGGTACGACCCACCACCAAGCCGATGTGCCCGCCCGCCAAGCGGAGGTCGGTCTTGTCGGCGGATCCGACCAGGTCCTGAACCGGGGCGGCCGCGGCTTCGGGCACGATGTGGTCGCGCTGACCGAGCACCGACATGAACGGAAGCGTGATATCGCTCAGATGCACTCTGTCGCCGCCCAGGATCAGACGGTCGGTCATCATGGCGTTGTCGCGGTAGAGCATGCCGACCAGTTGGCGGGCGACCGCACCGGGTAGCGGGATGTGATCGGTGCCCCAGCCCTGCATCGCCTGATAGGCCGCCACGTACTCGTCGTTCCACAGTTTCTCGAGCAGGTCGACGTAGCCGGTGACCTCGGCGACGGGGCGCAGTGCACGAAAGGCGTTGTACACCACCGATGCCGGGATGTTGCCGTTCTCGTCCAGCGCCTCGTCCACGTCGAGCGGCGACTCGCCGAGCGCGATCTCGGTCATCTGCATGTGCTTGAGGTCGACCGGGCACGCCACCACGGTCAGGCTGCGGACCGGTGTGTCCGGGTGGTGGGCCGCGTGCAGCAGCGTGAGCACCCCGCCGAAGCAGTAGCCCAACAGATTCACCTCGTCGGCCCCGGACGTGCGGCACACCTCGCGGATCGCGGCCGGGATGGCACCGTCGACGTAGTACTCGAGATCGTTCTGCGCGTCACGTTCGTCGGGTTCGCCCCAGTCGAGTAGGTAGACGTCGAATCCCGCGGCCAGCAGGTGCTCGACGAAACTGTTCCCGGGCGTCAGATCGAGGATGTAGCTGCGGCTGATCAGGCTGAAGACGATCAACAGTGGCGGCCGGCGGCGCACCGCGT